>JAQIBS010000008.1 GCA_027858965.1 Kiritimatiellia bacterium | reverse complement strand
CTTTCGGGTCCAGCAAAACAAAGGTCTTGACTCTCTTTCAGCGTAGAGCTTGATAAACCCTGTTTTTTGGCTGCTCTTTTGACATCTTCTTTTTGCATTGAGCCTAAAGGAAAAAGGGTGTGCTTCAGGATTGAGGGGGGGAGGCCGGATAAAAAATATGACTGATCTTTGTTTTTGTCCAGTCCTCGTTTGAGAACGGGGCGTTCCTGAGTGTCGAAATCAATGCGTGCATAATGACCAGTCGCAATCTTTTCGGCATTAAAACATCGGGCGGTATTCAGCAATTCAACAAACTTGACTAGCGCATTGCATGAGTAACATGGGTTAGGGGTGGCGCCACTCTCAAAAATTTTCCAGCAACGTTTGAGAATTCTGTTCTCAAATTTTTTGGAACAGTCGACAATGTGAAGAGGTATCCCGAGTTCATCTGCACTTATCTGAGCGCTCATTATGGATTGATTCCCCCCGCATGCGCTTTCGTCAATTCCGCTTTTGTTGCTCTTGTGAAGTTTCAATATGACCCCGATCACATCAAACCCCATTTTTTGGAGTAAAAGGGCCGTCAAGGTGGAATCGACGCCTCCTGATAGTCCTATGATTATTTTTTCCTTTTTCATCCTGTAATTATACACTAAAAGAGTACTTCGGTTTAACACTTTTCTTGCTTGCTAGATAGTCAGAAAAGGTGATAATATACGTCTACCTGCTATAAAAGTTATGTACCCTAATTTGAAAGAGGATGAATTGAGCCTGATTTTAAGATTTGTTAGTTTGATACTGCTATGTTTTTCACTTGTTGGATTAAGCGGTTGTGGGTTATTTGATTTAATACTCCCTGATAGTAATAAGCCCGGTGGTTATGACCAGCAGGCAGAATACGTAGAGGAGGGGGAACCTAGGATTAAGAGTGGACTGACCTTGCGGGTTAGTGTTACTGCATCAGGCTCTGCAGCTGTTCAGGAAGTGATGAAAGAGGTCGATCTGAATGGCGAAATACTCTTACCTTTAATTGGTGCGGTGAAATGTGAGGGCTTGACAGTAGTCGAATTACAGACTAAAATAAGTAAATCATATGAGAAATATTTTATAGATCCACAGGTGTCAGTGAATTTTGCTTACACCGAAAACGGAAATATGAAGTCCCCATGGGGATCAATTCTCATGATGGGAGAGATTACTAGGCCGGGGCCGGTAAACATGCCCTCTACGCGGGACCTTAATGTGGTCCGGGCTTTGATGATGGCTGGAGGTGTCACCCCTATGGCGGACAAACGCAAGGTGCGTGTTACTCGCAGAGAAAAAAGTGGTGAGTTAAAAAGATTTATTGTTGATATTGAAAAGATCGGGAAAGATGGGCGCTCAGACTTGGATATAATATTGAAGCCGGGAGATGTTGTCTGGGTTCCTGAATCTTGGTATTGAGAGCAAAAGGAGTTATGAAATGAAATGTATAACAGCAATATGTGCAATTACTGTGTCTGTGTTAAGTTGCATAAATTTACAGGCAGAGGGAGTGCAACTTCAGCGATCTCAGTGGCTTAAGAAAATAGGTGTCTCTACAATGGATGAGAGCATTTTAAAGGAGACTTTTGCTTTGGTTTCGGATGATGAAAAGGTGGAGTTTGTCCAGAGAGTTATGAAAGCTGTCTCGCGAATGCCGGTTGAACCAGAAAAAAAAGCTGCAACATTTGTTAATTCTGCGGTCAGTTGTATTCAGAGTGCAAAAGGTGATGTGAGATATAGTGTTATTGCAGAGGTTTTTGCTGCTGTACCTGTACCTTTTCTCCCTGTACTTACAGAGGAACTTTCCAAAAGATTCAATCAGGAATTTAATGAACTTTCCGATGAGGCTTACGAAGAGATTGCTGTTTCGGTTATTGGAATTGCTGTTAAGCGTAATGAGCGTACTGATGATCCCGCTGTTCGTAATACGTTTGTTGTGCTTGCGTTCCTGCGTGGGGCAGACAACACAGAGTTGGAGAGCAAACTTTTGGCACTGATGCCTGATGATCGCACGAATCGTCTTGTTGCCGGATGGTTACCCGCCGCACTTAATGGAGACTATGAAGCACTACTGGCCGCAGCAGATGTTGAAGCTTTGAAAATCGTGACAACGGAATTTCAGCGTTTGGTAGGGCACTCTAATGTTGGTAATTTGCTTTTCAAATTGCGTTCCAATGTCTCTCTTGAAGATGTTCATCGTGATTCATGGGCGGGATCAACAATAGGCCTTAGGCAACCGACTGATTTCGGGGTGAACCGTCTACCTAAGGGTTATCAGAATCAATCGCTATTTATTAGATAAAAGTAAAAATGACATACCCTTCACCCTTGGTATTTATCCATGCATGGGGTAGGGGGAGAGAGTATCGCAATCTTGGTCCGGGCAGACAAAAAAGTTTGATTTATTGCAGTGAATTATTTGAAGGAGCGCAGGAGTTATGACTAACAAAAAAAAGTTGCTGAATTTAATAATGGGATGCTCATGTATTGTCATGTTGGCTCAGTTGTCTTACGCAGAAGAGGAAAACGGCTTCAGATATAACAATTTGAATGTGTCGCCTTATGTAAATCTTGCGTATATTTATGATACAAATGTGGATTATACTGCCAATGATGAAGAAGATGACCATATGTTCAGAGTCAATCCCGGCGTTGATTTGCGTTATACAGGCAATGACTGGGGTATAAATGCGACTGCATTTTACAGCTATGACAGATATAAGGATAATGAGCGTCTGAATAAGCCCAGTTATGGTGAGAATATTGACCTTTACTGGGAATCCCCTCGGGGGCTTTCGTTTCTCTTAAGCCAGAACTATGTTAACGCTTCTCAGAATGATTCAATAACTACTGATAGCGGTAATGGTTTGTGGCGTGACCGTAATCAGTTCGATATTACTGGAGCTCTCGCTTATAAAGTCAGTGAAAAAACCAGTGTTGCGCTTACCGGTCAGTACTCAGATATGTGGTATGATAATGATCCAAATGCCTATCGTCCGTTGTATGGCTGGACAGAGGCTTCGGTCGGCCTTGAGTTGGCGCGTCAAATTACAGCCAAAAGTGATTTGCTGCTTAATGGATCTTATCAGCAGTATGAGAGTGATGGTGCTCAAAGTACTGTTGCTAGTCCCGTTGCGCCTAACAGTTCTAGTACCGGCTATTCGCTGATGGGTGGTTTTGGTTCTCGTGCTACAGAGAGAATTGATTATCGTGTGCTTGCTGGTGCATCCGCTTTTAATTACGCTGAAAGTGATATGCTTATCGGGTTTACATATGATGCCTCTTTGAGGTGGGTTCTTTCCCGTAAGTTTACATTGGCATTAGCTGGAGCCAGTTATTTTCAGCCAAGTGAACGTACCGCAAATCAGGCCACTCAGGCTTATAGCGCATCTATTGGCTTAACTTACCTGACATCTCGCCGATTGACAACCTCTCTTGATCTGGCTTACCGCCGGGAGGAGAATGAGTATCAAACGGTACCTGTAGACTCTGCTGTTACTGACCGCTACTCTGTTCGCCTTATGGCCCGCTATAAGCTGAGAAAAAATGTGAGTTTGTATACGAGCCTTGAATACGAGGAGCAGGCTGCTGATAATGACGAAGATGAGTTTGATCGTTTTCGTGGTACACTAGGTGTGAATCTGCGTTACTAAGACTTCGATAATCTTACAAAATGATTTTAATTAAAACGTCTGTTTTTTGTTGGAATACATGCAGACGTTTTTTATGATCAGGGTAATATACTAATTTCCATGCTTCAAAAAATTCTTACAAAATACTGGCTTGTTGTAATCATTGGGTTTACTGTATTGAGTACTTGGATTGTTTTGCCAGGTTCTGTTGATTCATCCCCAATGATTTTTCTGTTATGGCTGTCCTTGCTAGCAACAGAGTTAGTGGTTTTAATCCCAGCGGTTCGAAAAGGAGAAACCCTGTATGAAGCCCGAACTCGCACATTGAAGTCTCTTGCTGGAGATGCTTATTTATATGTCGGATTGCTTATGGTCGCTTATTTATTTGTGCAGTGGCTTAATGGGGGGTGTATTCCAGAATATAATGTGAACGCTGGTTTATGGAGTTACAGCAAACCTGACAAAGAGTGGCTTCCCTTTAGTATCGACAGGGTTGATTCCCTGCGGATGGTTAGTGTTTTTGCAGCTTGTGTCGTTTTTGGTGTGTCTCTCAGAAATGCAGTTGGAAAACGCAGCAAACGCTATTTGCTACAGTGGCTTAGTTCGATTAGTGGTGCAATGGCTGTTTTTTGTGTTTGGAAGGGCGTTTCAGGAAATGCACCTTATGCGGCGTTTATGGAAAACCCAGAGTTGAGTAGTTGGGGTAGTTTTTTTGGTTTTTGGATGGTTATGGGCTTTGGCTCATATGCAGATTCACAAACTAATCGACAGCGCCGTACAGAGATTATTTATTTGTTGGCAATTGTTGGTAATTTTGTGGGGATGCTGTATTTTGCTCAACTGTCATCTCTCCTTTTATATTCTGTTATCACTCTTATAATTTTGATTTATATAGGGTTTTATCTTTCAGCTCATGTTACCCCTCATTTTCTTATTAAGTTTTATTTGCTGACTATTTTAATCATGGCAGGTTTCTTAATTTTTGTTTTTATGGTTCTTCCTCAGAGCGTTTTAACTGATAAAATTGGAATGACTGCGGATATATCTGGTTATTGGCAAAATCTTTTGGATAGTAAAAGCATTCGCTCTCAAGCGGCTTTAGAAATCTGGAAAGAAAATATGTGGTTTGGTAAGGGGGCTGAAGGTTTTCAGCACTATATAGGAAATGTTCTTGATAATAAAGGATGGAGTTTTGTGAGGGTTAACAAGGGATTTGTCTATAATGACTTTTTGCAGGTCTTGTGTGAATTCGGTTTGCTTGGCACGACTATCTTTTCCGCCCTAATAATGACAATGGTTATTCCTGTATGCTATCGAGCACATGTTGCCTGGGGTACGAAGAATCGGGATTATATTTCGGGCAGAAAATATTTGCTGCGAATCTCTCCATTGGTAGTTACGGGAGTTGTTGCTACACTGTGTTGTATGGGAGAGAGTTTTGTTGCCAGCCCTTACCGATTTCCCGGCCTCTTTGTTTCAGTTTTTATTGTGATACTTTCGATGCCAGCATTTTTGCCGTCAAAGTAGTATTTCTGGAAACAGTCATATCGCCTTCAAAATTTACAGAGGAGAAGTTTAATGAGTAGTGATAATACTAATGAGCCTAAAGGCAGCCGCCCCGTCTATTATGGTGGACAGTCACCTGCCGCATACTCAAGTTCGCCTAAATCGTCAGCAATCTATTATGGTGGCCGCAGTCCTGCCGCCTATGCTACTACCCCGCGGTCACCTGCTCTTTATGGCGGGGCAACACCAGGTGCCGGATACCCAGGAGCCGGATACTCAGGTGGCGGTCCGGGATATGGATATGGAGCAGGTGGCTATTATTATGGAGGCCCAGGTAGCGGGGTGGGTGATGAAGAAGAATCATTGACTGGTACAATTACAATTGGGCGTATGATCCGTGTTTGTTCTCAGCGCTGGATCACCATTTTTGTCTTTGTTGTTATAGGCCTTGTTTCATCTTTTGCGGTTTTTAAGATATCGCCTGTGATTTATGAGTCACGCAGCGTGTTTGAAATGAGTTTGCGCAGACCCTCAATTCTCGGAGGGCGGGAAGCTGTGATGGAAGGTGCGGTGGGGAGCATGAGCGAAGTATTCAATACTCGTTTGGCCCGATTGAGATCAAGAGCTGTTATTGATCAGATTGTTACACAGTATCGTAGTGATTATCCCAGTTCAACTGTATCTGATGAGGAGTTGATTGGAATCTTGGTCAGTTCAAAGATGGAATTGCAGCGGCGTTCCCGTTTAATCACTGTGACTGTGAGGTCAGCCAGCCCCAAACTCGCTGCAGATTTGGCCAATGCTTACGCCAATGCAGCAGAAAGTTTTACATCTGATCAGAATCGTAATGAGTCTGAAGTTGCTGTAGCTTGGCTTCATTCTACAACGGAACAGCAAAAACGTACGCTTGAGAGTGCGGATAAAGAGATGCTTGATTTCAGCATTGCCAATCAGCTTTCAACGATGGCGAGCGAGAGCGAAACCGCCAAACAAGATCTTATGACGCTTAATGGCGAGATTCTTCAGCTCCAAAGTGAGATCACAAAGGTTACAGAGCTGTTAAAAACACTTGAGGCTATCCAGAATGAACCTGAGAAATTCGGAGCGCTTCCTGATTCAATTCCACGCACTGTGGAAATTGGGGCGGCTTACTCTAGACTTCAGGAAACCCTGGCTGAAAAAAATTCATTACTGGCCCGATATACAGCTAATCATCCAGAGGTGAAGGTCAAAGAAAAAGAGGTTGAGATTTATACGCAACAGTTTGCGGATGTTGTTTATCGGGCGCTGGAAACCTGCAAAGCTAACCAGGCATTGTTGCAGCGTCAGCTTGATCAGTTAATTCCGGAACAGGAAAAACGGACGAAGAAAATTTCGGATATTGAGCTTAAAACAATTGCTGCCACCATGAAGCTGGAGCAGTTGAGACGCGAACAGGAGGTTGCAGATATTAACTATAAAGGCCTTCTGCAAAGAACACGTGAAGCGCAGTTGGCATCCGATGAAAATACTGCTATTATCAAGCAGGTTGAAAAGGCTTTTGAACCCCACTCGCCAGTTTTACCCAATCCTATGTTGATTTTCCCCGCTGGCCCTGTTATAGGTCTGTTTTTTGGTATCTTGTTTGTTTTGGTGCTTGATCACCTGGAAGATAAGATCGTGGGCATCTCCGATATCGAGCAGCGTCTACGCTTGAAAACTCTGGCTGTTTTTCCTCATGTTAGAAGAAAGAAACGTGAGCAGTTGGCAATGGCGGTTAAGGATGAGAAGTTCTCTCAATTTGCCGAGGCGGTTGCCGGGCTTCGCAACCTGCTCGATTCTCCTCGGTATGCAGAGATAAGTAAGGTCTTGCTTTGCATGAGTACACAACCTGGTGAAGGTAAAACAATTTCCTCCTGTAGTCTTGCTATTTCATGCGCTCAGAGTGGGCAGAAGACGTTGCTCATTGATTGCGATATGCGTCGCCCTCGTCTGGCCCGAATCTTTAACAAAAAAAGCACTGAGTTTAAGAGCTTGCCTCATGCCATCAAAGAGGGCGGTGTTGATCGTTTTGGTGAGTTGTCTGTGTCAACGGATATTGAAAATCTTGATGTGGTTCTTTCGAAAGCCTCCTCTGAAATTAATCCTGCAAACCTTATGGGTAGCGGGTCGATTAATGAATTTTTTGAGTGGGCACGTGCTAATTATGATCGTGTTCTTATTGATTCACCGCCTTTCGGTATTGTGGGAGATGTGATGGTTCTGGCATCAATGGCGGATGCGGTAATGATTATGTGTTGTCCGGACAGAACTCGCTTCCGGCCTATCAAGCATGCTGCTAGGACTTTGACGGAATCTGGTGCCCGTGTTATCGGTGTTATCGTTAATGATGTTGATTTTGGCCGGAGAAACCAGTTCAGCCAGTATGACTACCATTACAGA
This sequence comes from Kiritimatiellia bacterium, assembly GCA_027858965.1. Classification (GTDB taxonomy): domain Bacteria; phylum Verrucomicrobiota; class Kiritimatiellia; order RFP12; family UBA1067; genus M55B167. Next base: position 52,957 of record JAQIBS010000008.1, on the reverse strand, counting down.
TATGCATATCGCTATACATCTCGTTATGGTGCTTACGGACAGGGTAAGAAAATGGCATTTAATAAGGGCAACGGGGTAAATAGTTCTAAGTCCGCCCCCACTGATTTAATCTTAAATGATGATGATTTAACGCCTTCTTCGGTCGCAATGCAGCAGGATGTGGTTGATCATTCAATGTTTGATGATGACGATTAAGATTTGCCGTTGGCAGAAAGGATGAGTTTTATGAATCGTGTACTTGTTACAGGTGGTGCGGGTTTTATTGGATCGGCTCTTGTTCGTTATCTTGTTAAAAGCGGCGGCGTTCAGGTGCTATGCTTTGATAAACTGACTTATGCAGGTAATCTTGAATCGCTTAAAGATGTGGAGAATAGCTGTAATTACCGCTTTGTTAAAGCTGATATTTGTGATGCACTGAAAGTTAAATCGGTTATAAATGAATTTAAGCCGGATTCGATTATGCATTTTGCCGCTGAATCTCATGTTGATAGATCTATTGATGGCCCCTCTACTTTTGTTCAAACCAATGTTGTCGGAACTGCAACATTGCTTGAATGTGCAACCGAATACTGGCGTAAACTGCCAGACTCTCTTTCTTCTAAATTCCGTTTCCTGCACATATCCACTGATGAGGTTTACGGATCTCTCGGTGCAGAGGGGTTGTTTTGTGAGAATACGGCCTATGACCCGCGCTCGCCTTATTCGGCAAGCAAAGCTTCTTCGGATCATTTGGTAATGGCCTGGCATCATACATATGGTCTGCCGGTATTGCTTACAAATTGCTCGAATAACTATGGGCCTTTTCATTTTCCTGAAAAACTTATCCCCCTTGTGATTCTAAATGCGTTGGATGGTAAATCTCTGCCTGTTTATGGAAAAGGTGATAATGTTCGTGACTGGCTCTACGTGGATGACCATGCCAAAGCGCTTACATTGGTTTTAGAAAAAGGTTTGTCAGGTCAAAAATACAATGTGGGTGGTAGCAATGAGCGAACGAATCTGCAGGTTGTTGAAACAATTTGTGATGCCTTGGATAACTTGTGTGTAAAACGCTTGCAGGAATTAAAACTGAAATCGTTCCGTGAGTTGATTGTTTTCGTATCTGACCGACCTGGTCATGATAAGCGCTATGCCATTGATGCATCTAAGTTAAAAAAAGATTTAGGCTGGTTGCCTGAAGAAAATTTCGATACCGGTATTATTAAGACGGTTCAGTGGTATCTCGATAATGAGTGGTGGTGGCAGCCTATTCGCTCTCAAAAATACAGTGGCGATCGTCTGGGAATAAAATAAGCGTGCATAAATAAAAAGCCGTTATTTTTATAGCAACTAATAGAGGAATTGATATGAAAAATCGTAAAGGGATAATCCTTGCAGGTGGATCAGGAACTCGGCTTTACCCTGTTACGCAGGTCATGTGTAAGCAGCTTTTACCGGTTTTTGATAAACCCATGATTTACTACCCTCTTTCAACATTGATGCTGGCTGGCATTAAGGATGTGTTGATAATCTCAACCCCTGAGGCCACTCCTGTTTTCGAACAGCTGCTGGGCGATGGCTCTTCCATTGGCATGCGGATTTCATATAAGGTTCAGGATGTCCCTAATGGTTTGGCTCAGGCTTTTGTTCTTGGACGCGATTTTATTGGGGATGATCCTGTTTGCTTAATTCTCGGGGATAATATTTTTTATGGCGATGGCATGCGCCGTCTCTTGGCCTCAGCCAGCGAGTCAAGTGGAGCCACTGTTTTTGGATATTATGTTAATGATCCGGAGCGCTATGGAGTGGTTAGTTTTGATGCCGATGGTAAGGCTGATTCAATTGAAGAAAAACCAGCGCACCCTAAATCCAATTATGCGGTAACCGGTCTTTATTTTTATGACAATGATGTTGTCGAAATTGCAGCACAGCTTAAGCCCTCTGCACGAGGCGAGTATGAAATAACTGATGTCAATCGAGGTTATCTCGAAAAGAACAAATTGAATGTTAAGGTAATGGGCAGGGGCTTTGCCTGGCTTGATACCGGGACTCATAACTCTCTGGCTGAAGCAACAGCTTTCGTTAAGACAATTCAGGATCGACAGGGGCTTAAAATTGCCTGCATTGAAGAGATTGCATGGAGAATGGGCTTTATAGATAAGCTCCAGTTGCAGGAACTTGCAATGAAATTGGAAAAATCAGCTTACGGCACATATCTTTCTTGTATCTTGAATCGGGATTAGCTCACAACGTAGAACAGAGCTCTGGGGGGGGCTGTTCTGGCGGTCTGCGCTCACTCAGAGTATCATCTGATCTATTCAAGAACATGCACCGTACTGATAGCATCATGCTGTTCCCTTGGCTGAATCCCGCGGAGCGGAATCTCACATCTGCTATGAAGAGGTCTTGTTGTGACACAGGGTGACAGTCTGACGCGTTACATGGGACATCTTGTCTATCTGTATGGTATTTCTTTTTTCACCTTTAGATTGGTAGCCGACATAATTGCACATGTTGAAAATTTGAATAACAATTTTGCATCAATATATCTTTCTGTGGTCTTTTATTTTAGACATAGGATATCTACTCAAAAAAATTAACAAGTTTAAGTTGTTCATTTGAAACATGTTATGTTCTAAGACGGGTTTTATGAAGTCAGTTGGCACGTCAGGTGCTTATATATAACCATCAAGAAATTAATAAGATAGTGAACCAACGAATTTACTCACACATAACGACACACCCATACACATAATAAATATATATATGAACGCGTCCTCATCCGGGGCGCGTTCTTTTTTGTAATGGTTCCTCTTGGTATATAAAATGCTTTAATAAATGCATTAAATTATATTGTTAATAAATCCAAAAGGAGAAAATAATGAAAAATTGTACAATTTTAATGGCTTTGGCTGCAATGATGGTTGTGGCTCCTATGGTAGTCTCAGCTCAATGCTGTGGGACAACACAAAAGAAGATTGCTAAAAAATCATGTTGCGCTGCAAGTGCCGAAAAATGTACTAAAGAAGTCTGCAAAGATGGTTGCAAGTGTCCAAAGAAGGCAGCTTGTGCCAAGGCAGCTTGTACCAAGGATGCTTGTAAAGATGGTTGCAAGTGTCCCAAAAAGGCTGCCGCTAAGAAAGCGTGCTGTGCCAATACGAAATAAGATAGATCATTTTTTTAAACAAAAAAACCGGCTCGGTCAGGTCGGTTTTTTTGTATTTAGCGTTGAACGAATGAGATGCCTTAAAAAGCTAATGCCTCCAGAATCAATGTTGACCACTCCATAACCTGTATAAACTGGTCGATGCTAAAGGACTCATTGGGACAGTGTATCTTATCCTCTTCTCTACCAAAGCCAACTAGGAGCGGTGCCGCGCCAGAAATATTCTGCAGGGTGGCAACTACAGGGATGGAGGCTCCTTCCCATTTGAATACAGGCCCGCGTTCATCCATCTCTTTCAAAACATCCTCTGCAAGTTTGAATATCGGCGACTCCACTGGCAGCCTGAATCCAGGTGCACCTTCGATAATCTCTGAGAATGAGATTGTGAAGCCTGGCGGGCAGTGTTTTGTTAAGTGACTCTGAAGAGATTTAAGTGTATCGGCTGTCTTTTGATAAGGTACCAGGCGCATACTTAGTTTAGCGCTTGCTGTTGCGGGGATTACTGTTTTGGGCCCTGTACCGTAATGACCGGAAAAAAGTCCGTTTACCTCTATGGTTGGATAGAATCCTGCTCTGACTGCAGAGGGTAGTTCTCTTTCTCCCCCTTGAGGTAAACATCCGATCTCGGCTTTATAACTTTCGTCACTTTGCTGGGAACAGCGGGCCATTTCAATCTCTTCCCTGGAGGGGGGGGCAATCGCATCATTAAAACCTTGAACGGCGATTGATCCGTTTTCATTGTGAAGCGATGCCAGAAGCCTTGCTATTCCCTGTGCCGGATTGGGCGCAACTCCGCCATGAGTGCCCGAGTGTAAATCATAATCCGGACCTTTAAGTGTTACAGTTAAATTTTGTATCCCTCTCAATGAAGAGATGATGGCAGGTCGACCATCGGGCGCGCAGCTGGTATCACAAACAAGTAAAACATCGGCTTGTAACCGTTGGGATAAATCAGGTGCCAGCTTAATTAAGCCGAAGCTGCCTGACTCTTCTTGTCCTTCCATTACTATTTTGATGTTGGGAATGGGTTTTCCTGAATCGATTAAGGCCTTAATGCCCTGAAGAAAGGCAACCATTTGGCCTTTGTTGTCTTGAGCTCCTCTTGCATAAACTCTCCCGTCTATAAGAGTTGGTTCAAAGGGCGGGGTGTTCCATGCGTCAACAGGAGTAGCGGGCTGAACATCATAATGCCCGTAGAAAAGAACAGTTGTCCCTGCATCTGCTGCTGCACGCTCTGCGATTAATATCGGGACGGGAATCTCATCCTCAGGGGTAATTATTTCGACAGCGAAGTTCATAGAGAGAAGAAACTTCTTTAGAATTGCAGTAGCTCGGGCGCAATCTCCTAGATGATCAGTGTCAGCACCAAGCGTCGGTAGTTTCAGCAGGTTGTACCACTCTTCGAGGATAAAGTGCTGGTTTTTATCAAAATACGATTTTGCAAAAGATGTGCTGTTCATAGTGACTCCATTATTATTATCATTCATTTTCTCATTTTTTGTACGTTTCTTCTCCCGCAAAGCGCAGAACTTATTGCTACGCTGTTTTTTTTGACAGAATTGGTTGCGGCTCTGCCGCGCTACGAACTTCGTGGTAAAAAAGAACGTGTAAAAAGTATACAAAAAAACCGCTTATCCCAAAAATTGAGATAGCGGTTTACAGAATGGAGGTGCGAAGCGGACTTGAACCGCTGTAGGAGGTTTTGCAGACCCCAACCTAACCACTCGGTCATCGCACCTTCTAAATTACTTCTTTATAGAAGCTCTTAGACGCTCTTGAACACGTTTTTTGCGTGCATCTCTGCGTTTACGTTTCACTATTTTTCTTAATTGTTGTCCCATAAGGCTTCAAAATATACCAAACTCGGGCTTGTATTGTCAATAGATGCCATTTAAAAAATCAATATATTTAAATTTTAACCTCAAAATAGCACTTTTTGTGCTTGGTTCATCCCCTCTGATTGTGATTAACTATTGCTCTTCAATGAAGAGTGCTAAAGATAAAATAACAGATGCCGGGCCTCCCGGACGCTTTGAGGTGATTAAAGAGGACCGTCATACAGGTGCCCGTCGGGGCCGTCTGTGGACTGCTCACGGCGTTATTGACACCCCTGTGTTTATGCCTGTCGGCACTCAGGCCACGGTCAAGGCTTTGGAACCTCGTGATCTGACCGAGCTTGGTGCCTCTGTTATTCTGGGTAATACTTATCACCTGCTCCTACGCCCTGGTATGGAGGTTATGGAGACGATGGGTGGACTTCATAAGTTTATGGGGTGGGATAAACCGATTTTAACCGATAGCGGCGGTTTTCAGGTTTTCAGTTTGAATAACTTGAATAAGATTCGTGATAACGGAGTTGAATTTCGTTCGCATATTGATGGATCAAAGTTTTTTCTGGGTCCCAGGGAGGCAATGGCCGTTCAGCGGATACTGGGCTCAGATATTGCAATGGTTTTTGATGAGTGCATGCCATACCCATGTGATGAACAGTATGCCTGCCGCTCTGTGGATAAGACATTGACTTGGGCCGCATCCTGCCTTGAGCAGCCTCGGGCGGAAGGTCAGCTTTATTTTGGAATTGTTCAGGGCGGTGAATATACCTCTCTGCGGGAAAAATGTGCCCGTGAGTTAACGGCAATGGGTTTTGACGGATATGCCGTTGGTGGAGTCAGTGTGGGTGAGCCTGAAGATATTATGCTGAAAGGCGTTGAAGACGGTTTGCGTTTTCTGCCTGCAGAACGGCCTCGTTATGTTATGGGACTGGGTGATATGTTTCAAATGTCTGAATCTGTGGCCCGCGGGACTGATATGTTTGATTGCGTAATCCCCACGCGTGTGGCCAGGCATGGAACGGCTTACACTCGGAAAGGGGCATATCCTGTTAAGGGGGCCTCGTATAAGATGGACAGCCGTCCGGTGGAGGAAGGATGTACCTGTTATTGCTGCCGTAATTTCTCCCGTGCGTATATCAGGCACCTTTTGAATGTGCGCGAAATTCTGGGGGTCAGATTGCTGACTATCCATAATATGCACCGTTACCTTGAGTTTATGCGCGAGATGCGCGAGGCTTTGGACAATGATTGCTTTAGCGAGTGGCGTAAAGAGTGCACCGCTGTTTTGAGACCAAACGGTTTGAAGTCCCGTGCAGTGGATAGGTAGAGTTAACCACTAAGAATATAGCGCAGTATAGCCGCAACCCAATTTTCTGACAGGATTAACAGGATATTACTGCCCCAAGAATTATTTCTCACAGAGTCACAGAGAACACGGAGAGAAAACCACTAAAGATATTACTCTGTGAACTCTGTGAACTCTGTGCCTCTGTGAGAGACAAAAAACGTGCATAAAAAACAAGTCGCGAATGATAGTAGTACGAAGTAATTTTGAATGAATTAAACAACAGATAAAGGAAATGATATGAATACACTTATAATATTTGCCCAAGCCGCTGGTGGAAAGCAGGGCGGTATTGGCACTATGCTGATTCCAATGGTATTGGTCTTCGGCATCTTCTATTTTATGATGATACGCCCCCAGCAACGTAAAGAAAAAGAGCGCCTGCGTATGATTGCCGAGTTGCGTGCCGGCCAGAAAGTTATCTTTGCCGGTGGCCTGACAGGAACCATCTCAGAGGCAAAAGATTCAACATTTATGGTCGAGATAGCACCTAAGGTGGTCATTGAAGTTGCCCGAGGAGCTGTCAGTCAGGTTGTGTCGGATGGTGAAGAGATTAAGATGGAAAAATCCCGTTAAAATATTTTTTAAATTCCATAGTGAAAAATCCTTGGGATTTATGTTATAATTCGTGTTTATTATGCACGGTTTATAGTGTCTAAAATGTGGAGCTGAAAAAAATTATGAGTAGAAATGATCTTTGGAAGTGGTTAACACTCGCCATTCTTGCTGTTTTATCTGTGTACGTTATCTTTCCGCCTAAGGAAAAATTGCGTCTTGGTTTGGATCTTTCCGGTGGTACAAGTTTTACCGTTGCGATTGATGAAGCCCGGCTGGAAAGCAATATTAAAGCAGGAAGTCCTGAACTTAAAGACAGCGAAGTCAAGAATCAGGTAAAGTCAATCTTGAAAGATGCGGATGCCCGCGCTATTGAGGTTATTCGTAATCGAATTGATAGCCTCGGCGTCAATGAACCTGTAATTCAGGGTGGTAAGAACCATCGTATCACTGTGCAGCTTCCCGGTATTAACGCAGAACAGCGTGATGCCGCAGAACAGAGCCTCCAGAGTGCGGCTTTTCTTGAGTTTAAGCTGGTTCATAAGAAAAATGCTGATCTGGTCGACAAGATGTTTGCTACAGGTCGCCTGCCCGAGGGATATGTCTATTCTGATAATAGACGCTCTTTCAAGCGTACTGCAGAGTATATTGAGCTGGTTAAGGATCCCGATTATATTCAGCGTATCTCTCTTTTTGAGGTGCCTGACCCTCGCTATGCCTTCATGCTTCAGGGTGAGGTCAGTCCGAGTGGTGTCACTGTATACAAGCCGACTTATGTCTTGCGTAAGGCCGAGATGACAGGTGAGGCCCTTGATCGTGCCTCGGTTGAGATGGAACCGATGACAGGTCGTGTGCATATCTCTCTGAATTTCAAAGCCGCTGGCTCTGCCCAGTTTGCTAAGCTGACCAAGGACTATGCTCCGCGTGGACCTCGCAATAAGAATAGCGAGGTTGGCCGCCAGCTGGCGATTGTTTTAGATGACAAACTTTACTCAGCACCAGTCATTAACTCTGAAATTCCTAATGGCAAAGCCATTATCGAAGGCTCTTTCTCTTGGTCTGAAGCCGCGGTTCTTCGCAACATCCTGAATGCCGGCTCTCTGCCGGCTCCGATGAAAATTCTTGAGAAACGTGCGGTCGAGTCCACTCTGGGTGCTGATGCTGTTAGAAGTGGAGTTAAGGCCGCGATCTTTGCGACAATCCTGGTTGCTTTGTTTATGTTGATCTATTACTCCTATTTCGGTTTAATTGCCAACGTGGCTTTGCTTCTCGATCTATTGCTACTTCCGGCTGGTCTGGTTATAGCCTCCAATATTCTGGGTGTATTTGTCAGGGATGCCACTGTAACGGGAAAATCGATTGACCTCCCGGTTCTGACAATGCCCGGTATTGCTGGTATTGTACTGACTCTCGGTATGGCGGTTGATGCAAATGTTCTAATTTTCGAACGTATTCGTGAGGAGTTTTCTCAGGGGAAATCAGCGCGTGCCGCTATTTCGGCTGGTTACGACCGCGCATTCCTGGCCATCTTTGACTCCAATATCACGACGCTTCTAACCGCTGCCATCCTCTTTGTCTTTGGTGCTGGTCCTATCCGTGGTTTTGCTATTACCCTCTCCGCCGGAATCATGATCAGTATGTTTACAGCCTTGGTTGTTACACGACTGATCTTTAATATCACTGTTCCGGTCGATCGTATGAAGCCCTATAGGATGCTCTCTATTATAAAGAGTACTAATATTAACTTCTTTGGTGTTGGTAAAAAGGCGGGTTTGATATCAGTTGCAGTTATTGTTGTTACGCTTGCGATCTTCTTTGGACGCGCCCTGAAAACCCCAGCTTCAGTTCTGGCGGTTGATTTTACTGGTGGTTCTTCAATGGCATTCTCATACGATCAGAAATCCGACATTGCCGATGTTCGTAAGGTGGTTGAGGGAGTTGTTGATGATGCGGTTATTCAGTATCAGTCAACATTGGACGGTAGTGGAAATCTTTTGCAGGTTAAAACCGGATCTATTCAGGTTGACGGAGTTAACTCATCCAAGTTGATTGGCGAAGCTTTTGCTAAAGATCTGGCTGAAAGTAATTTCAAGTTGGCTAGCGAAGACGGTGTTGGTTCTGAAATTGGAGCAGATTTGAAGAAGGCTGCCCGCTGGGCTGTGATTTGCTCGTTGATCGGCATTCTGATTTATGTCTCCTTGCGATTTGAGTTTGGTTTTGCTTTGGGTGGTGTGGTTGCACTGGCGCATGATGCCTTCATCACGATTGGGCTGTTTAGTTTGATGGGAAGACAAATCAGTTTAACCATTGTGGCGGCGGTGCTGACGATTGTGGGTTATTCGATCAACGATACGATTGTGGTTTTTGACCGTATTCGTGAGGATCTCCGTAAAGATCCGACAACGGATTTCAAGACTCTCTGTAATCGCGCAATTAATATGACCCTTGCACGTACAGTGCTGACCTCTGTGACCACCATGATCGCTGTGGGCGTACTCTTCGTCTTTGGCGGCGGGGCCATCAATGACTTTGCCCTGGCAATGTTGATTGGTGTGGCAGCTGGCACATACTCAACGATCTTTATTGCCACTCCGGTTATGCTGGCCTGGTACCGTGGACGTCGTCCTGGGTTTGCTTTAGCTAAAAAACACTAAGACTAAAAGAGCTTTGCTCTTTTAGGAAAACGCGCTCCGCGCGTTAAGAAAAAAAGCACGCATCAAATGATGCGTGCTTTTTTGTGTACATTTTTCAACCACGGAGTTATAGCTCAGAATAGTCGCAACCCAATAAAAATTTAACATGAAGAAGGGTGGTAGCGTGGTAGGTGCAGAAAATAATATCCTATATTTCACCTCTGAAATTTTTCACCACCAAAAAAACTAACACGCTGCAACCGATTTTTTTACCCACAATTTTTTACCTTCATTTAAGCGCATTTATCTGCCCGACCTACGGGCGTTCCGCCCTAAGTTCAGGCAATACTGACAGGCATTCAGTAGTGCCGGAACTCAGCCGCAACGCGGCGTGGGTCCGGCAAACATAATCCGTGGACTCCGTGGTTTAAAAAACGTGCATGAAAAACAAGAAATGAATGAGAAAAGATTTGCATATCACAAGGGTTAAGTTCCTCCTTCGTCAAGATTCCGACGTGACATGTTGGTTGCGGCGTCGCAGCTTTAGAAATCAAAGAGGTTCTGTTGTTCTGGCTGACTTGTCTTGATTGCAGGGCTTTTCTGTTTAACCTGCTCCGGAGCTGTTTGAACAGCTGGCAGAGTTCCACCTGAAAGCAGATCAATCAGTTTTGCTTCGCCTATAACAGTTGTTCCAAGTTTTTTGGCTTTGTTGAGCTTTGTAGCACCGGTGCTCTCTCCTGCTACCAGATATGTGGTAGTTTTTGTTACACTTTCCTGCACCTTGCCGCCGGTAGCTACAATCTCTTTTGCGAAATCACCGCGGCTTCGTGAAAGCTTTCCGGTTAGCACAAAGTTTACTCCCGTTAGAGGGGCATCTCCTGAGAGATCTATATTTTTCTCTGCTATTGGATCTATTCCCAGTTCCTGTATCCGTTCAGTGAAAGTTCTGCCGTAATCTGAATCAAAAAAGCGCTCTATCGATTTTGCGGTTTCAATCTTGATCGTGGTCATATATTGAGTTGGAAGAGATGTTCCTTCCTTCTTTATTGCCGCGCCGGAATCACTCAGTATATCGCCCCTCATGCCGATTTCGCCGCACAACCGCAGGAATCGGTTCTGCCGCTCCTCCCGCTCCTGTTCATCTTTAGGGGGATTAGATGTCGAACGGGGGTTAACCATTGTAGCATCGTTATAACAGCTGTTTAAATGGATGATGTGCTGTATCACCTCAGAGTGTGGTAATTGAGAGAATTTCTCATGGGCGCTCGCCACCTGAGTAGCCGCAGTTTTCCCCACATGTGGAATTCCAGCGGCAAAGAGCCAGCGGTGAAGCGGGAGCGTGCGGGACTCCTCCAGTGCCTGCACAACCTTCTCGGCATTTTTTCCGAATACGCGGGTGCCGCCTTTCTGGCCTTTGTTTAAATCAAGACCGCCCAGTGTGTGCAATTTGATGTTAAAGAGATCCAGTGGATCGGTTACAATGGCCTGGCCTATCAGCGCTTCGGCAACCTTCTGCCCCACAGCTTTGATATTGAGGGCATCACGACTTACAAAGTGCAGCAGCCGTCCAGTTCTCTGAGCTGGACATATCGGGTTGATGCATCGATGGGCTATCTCGCCTTCAAGCTGTACAACTGGCTCACTGCATTCAGGGCACTTGTCCGGCATGACAAAATCGAATTCACTTCCGTCACGTTTCTCCGTGATTACTGATTCAATCGCGGGTATCACATCTCCGGCCTTAACCACCCATACCCTATCGCCGCTCTTGATGCCCTTCCTTTGGATTTCGTCGGCATTGTGAAGTGTGGCCCTTGCAATCTCGGAGCCGGCTAGTAGGACTGGTTCCAGTTCTGCAACAGGGGTTAGGACTCCTGTGCGTCCAACCTGAACGGTTATGGAGTTAATCCGGCTCTCAGCCCGCTCGGGCTCATATTTGTAGGCACGGGCCCAACGGGGTGACTTAGCGGTTGCCCCGAGTTCTGAGTATAAATCGCGACGATTGACTTTGATAACAGCCCCGTCAATCTCAAATTCAAAGCTGTGGCGCTTGCTTTGCAGTTCATCAATGGCATCTAGAACGGCCTCCATGTCAATACAGAGTTGTTTCCAGGGCGGTGTTTTGAACCCCCAGTTTCTAAAACGTTCAATCATCTCTCCGTGAGTTGAAAAACTCTCGCCTTTTATAGACCCGGAGGCATAAATGACTGCATCAAGAGGGCGCTGTGCTGCAATGCGTGAGTTGAGCTGTTTCAATGATCCTGCTGCGGCGTTGCGTGGGTTCATAAAGGGTTCGCGTCCGGCCTCTTCCTCTCGCTGGTTTAGCTGTGCAAAGCCATCGCGGGTCATATATACCTCTCCTCGCACTTCCAGTACTAGCGGGGCGTTCTCAATGCGCAGAGGAATCGAGCGTATTGTTTTCACATTGGCTGTGATGTCATCGCCAATGCTCCCGTTTCCACGAGTGGCCGCACGTGAGAGCACTCCTTTTTTGTAAATAATCGAGAAGGCAACACCATCGACCTTGGGTTCAACCACATAGTCCCATACCGCACCTGTGAGCTGTTTTTTCAGGAAGCTGTCAAAATCAACCAGATCGTCTTTTGAACGCGTTTTGTCAAGACTCTGCATGGGGGGGCTATGTCGCACCTGTTTGAACTCTTTGGCAGGTGCTCCACCGACCCGCTGTGTAGGGGAGTTTGCTGAGGCCGCCTCAGGGTGGCTCTTTTCCAGTTTTTCCAGCTCACGATAGAGCGTGTCATAGTCGGCATCACCGATCTCCGGTTTTGCATCAACATAATAAAGTCTGTCATGGCGGCTGATTAGCTTTCTCAGCTCTTCTATTCTCTTGTGTTCTTCAGTGTTCTTCATGTGGCATTCAATCATTGTTGATCGGTCTGACCTGTCTGATCAGTCTGATTATTAACTTCTTTTAGTAGCTCTTCCAACTCATGCTTTTTCTCCTGTACAGCTTCTCTTCCGGCTGCAATCGCTTCCTGGCCTCTATAGAATTCCAGTGTCATGATATTTCCTACAGCTGGCTGTATTAAAATATCTGGAGGATTCAGCATGAGCGTGTTTCTCGTTATCTCGTTCTCAAACAGTCGAAAGGAGCGGGTTAAAACATCGAGGATTGAGAGTGGTTCGTTAGTTTTGTTTTGCGTTTTAAACCAGTGCTCGAAAGTTTCGCTGACAGGACTTTGCAACTGAGGTAAGAGCTTTGAAATAGACAATTTCAATCTTTCAAGTGCGTGTAAGTTGCTCTGTGATGTCTTTTCAGGCTGAAGGTTGATTGCCTTTTTGCTTCGTTCTTTCGGATTTTTCAGGTTGATGTCGATAGCAATAATATAATCAGCTCCCATTTCCCGGCAGGCCGAGACGGGAAGAGGGTTTTTCAACCCTCCATCCACTAAAATTGTCGACTCATACTGTACAGGGGTAAAGATTCCGGGTATAGCAATGCTCGCACGAATCGCATTAAAGAGGTCGCCCTCTCTGAAAATAATTTCTTTTTCAGTTTTAAGGTCCGTTGCGACTATCGACATCGGATAAGCCAGCTCACTGAATGATCGGGCCGGAATAATATCCTTGAGCAGTTTTATGAAGTTTTTCCCTGATACCAACCCTGATTTAAGAAAGTTTATTTCAAAAAAGAGCGAGGCAACATCTTTCCAGTTCAGGGTTAAAGCTAGATCTCCCGCCAGATCAACGGTATTAGTGGCATAAAAGGCTCCCGCGATACTTCCTATGCTGGTTCCCGCAATATAATCCGGTTGAAGTCCCAGTTTTTTTAGCTCCAGCAGGGCTCCAATGTGCGCCCAGCCACGGGCTCCTCCACTACCAAGCACCAGACCGATTTTTTTTAATGGCTTCATCTTTTCTTTTTAATTGATGATGTGGCCGATTTATTGGTAATAAAAACCGATCGGGTGAAACCACGCTTAACAAGATCGGATGTTACCGCCCGCATCGTTCTTCTGTCACGGGTGTCGGCAACAAGAATGTTAACCTCCTGCTCTCGGCGGAAACCTGCATGCTGAAGCGTTCGGCCGATTTTTCCCAGTTTAACCGGTTTGTCATTGATCCATATCTTTCCAAAGGTATCTATCTCAACCTCCGGTATGCGTGAGTTTTCGATGACGCGTGAAGTAGTACAGGACATGCAGCAGTTTGCTGCAATTAAAACAATCATCATATTTTTAATAAATGTAGCCATAAAATAACTCCTTGAAATTGATAATTTACCACATTTTAAGAATCAATCCAAACCAATAGCCATGCTTGCTAATTTGACCTGAAAATGACATAATGTAGGAAATTTGTTAGAAACAGACCAGAAGGAGGCCGGATGCCTTTAAATGAGAGTGGCAACGTAAACCCAAAGCAACCAATGCCGCTAATTAATGCCGCAGAATGTAAGGGCTGTGAACGTTGCGTGGAGGCATGTCCTGCGAAGTGCCTGCGGATTTCAGATAAATTGAATTGTCGTGGAGTAAAAGCGGTTGAATATATTGGTAAGGGATGTACCGGATGCGGAATATGCTTTTATAACTGCCCCGAACCATATGCAATTGTGATTGATAAACCCTGAATGTCTATTGTAGTTATCAGCCTTATTGTATAGGTTTGATATTGCCTTCCTACGAGAAGGATAAGTTTTTATGATTAAATTTTTAAAAGGTAACGACGCAATAGTTCTCGGCGCTTTGTATGCCGGTAGCGATGTTTACTTTGGTTACCCCATCACACCGGCCAGTGAAATTGCCCATGCGGCAGCCGAGTGGTATCCTCAGGTGGGAAAAACCTTTCTGCAGGCTCAGTGTGAGACTGCAGCAATCAGCATGCTTTATGGAGCTGCCTGTACAGGAAAACCGGCAATAACCGCAACATCGGGCCCCGGAATGAGTCTGATGCAGGAGGGGCTGTCATATATGGCCGCCGCAGAACTTCCCGGAGTGATTGTCAATATTATGCGCTCAGGTCCGGGACTGGGTAACATTTTCCCGGAACAGAGCGATTATAATCAGGCGGTCAAGGGTGGTGGACACGGTAACTACAAATGTTTGGTTCTGGCCCCGGGTGGTGTTCAGGAGATGTGTGATTTGACCATTAAGGCCTTTGAACTTTCATTTAAATACCGCACACCGGCTATCATTCTGGCTGATGGTTTGCTGGGGCAGATGATGGAGAGTATAACGATTCCTGATGAGGTCTGCACTATTCCGGATACCTCTGATTGGGCGGTTCAGGGAACCGCTGAGACGCGTGGTAATCTGATTACATCAATTTATATGAATGCCGAGGTTCAGGAAAAACGTAATCTTGAGCTTAAAGCCAAATACAAAACCATGAAAAAGGATTCACTCTGTGAATGTTACTGTTGCGATGATGCAGATCTTATTCTGGCAGCTTATGGTATTTCCAGTCGCATTGCTCGTTCTGCAGTTGACCTCCTGAGAGCTGAAGGGATTAAAGTCGGTTTGTTTCGACCAATTACCTTAAGTCCCTTTCCTGTGGAGAAATTGTGTGAAGTGACCCTCGACCGTAAAGTCCTGGTGGTTGAACATAGTGACTCTCAGTTTTGTGATGATATTCGGATACATATCTCAAAAGAGGGAAAAAGATATCAGGAGCTATCAATTATTTTTCATATGGGCGGTGTTATCATCACCGTGGATGAGCTTATTCAGAAAGTCAAAAGCGAGCTTGGCTGCTAGAGGTTTTTATGGCGCAGATTAAAACAACTGGAATGTATAAATCCTTTCCAAGGAGCGGAAGTGATACAAAGACATCTCATTACTGTGCCGGATGTGGCCATGGGATTGTTCATAAACTGATTGCAGAGGCCCTGTTTGATCTTGAGTTACAGGATGAAACCATTATATTCAACCCTGTCGGCTGCTCTGTCTTCGGCTATTATTATTTGGATGCCGGCCATATCTCAGCTGCTCATGGGCGCTCTCCTTCAGCTGCCACAGGTATTGCCCGAACCCTCAAAGATCGCACCATCATCTGTTATCAGGGGGATGGCGACCTAGGAGCGATTGGCCTCAACAGCACTTTGCAGGCCGCAAACCGGGGCGAACATATTGCTGTGATATTTATCAATAACGCAACCTACGGTATGACCGGTGGACAGATGGCTCCTACTACGCTTGCAGGAATGAAAACACGGACAACTCCGTTTGGCCGTGATCCTCTTACTGATGGCTATCCGCTGCATGTTTGCGAGATGATAAATGAGCTTAAAGCGCCTGTGTATATCGAGCGTGTTTCCGTTGCCGATACGCGACGGATAATGAAGGCCCGGAAGGCGGTTCGCAAAGCTCTGAAAATTCAGAAGGAGAATAGAGGTTACGCTTTTGTTGAAATAATAGCTCCTTGCCCAATCGGATTAAAATCCACTCCGTTGGAAACCGCCCGTTTTTGTATGGAGGAGATGGAGGCTGAGTTTCCTCTGGTTTGTTTGCGTGACAATAGCGCTGATCAGCCCTTGCTTCCAACTCCGAAGAAAATTGTCTCGGTTAAGGATTTCTTTGAAAACTCGGGTACTGATCTCGGAATATCCACAGCCGTGCCTGATGAGAGTTTTAAAGAACTGCGTATGAAGTTTTCTGGCTATGGAGGGCAGGGAGTCCTGAGTTTAGGACTCTGGTTGGCAGAAGCCGCTCGCATAGATAGACGTTTTACCACATGGTTCCCCAGCTACGGCCCGGAACAGCGTGGAGGGGCTGCCTCCTGCGCTGTTGTGGTTTCAGGACGTACGGTCGGCTCTCCTGATGCCGATCATCCCGATCTTTTGGTTGCAATGAATCAGGTGGCGTATGAACGTTTTATCGGGGATGTCCTTCCCGGAGGATTTGCTTTTGTCGATCTAACGGTTCCGATTAATGTGGAGCCTCGGGCGGGAGTCAGGTTAATATCTGTGCCTGCGCTTAAACTGGCTGAGGAATTTGGAATCACACAATCTGCTAATACTGTTATATTGGCGGCAATTTCTGCCTTCGGTGTCTCTAATTTAAGTCGTGAAAGTCTTTTGAGCTCTTTAGATGCCGGTTTTAGAAAAAAACCAGAGTTGGCTATAAAAAATAAAAAGCTTTTTGTGAAAGCAGAGACATGGATAAAAGATCAATGGAAAAGTTCTGAAGTGCGAGAATGCGAAAGTGCGGAAATTGCTGCATCCGAGGATACAGCGCATGGCACGGGACGAGGAATATGCTGATATGGGTGCTGGATTGCGGCAGTCATATTTGGCGGCGGTAACTGTCTTTACCGGTTCTTTTCTGCTTTTCTTAATGCAGCCTGTCCTGGGGCGTACTTTGTTACCTTCTTTTGGAGGAGCTGCGTCTGTCTGGGTGATATGCCTGGCTTCTTTTCAGACTCTGTTGCTGGTTGGTTATTTTTATGCACACTGGTTCAGAAACTCTCGCAGTGCAGGCAAGAGCCTGCATCTTGCTCTGCTTATTCTGGCTGCTCTTTCAGTTTTTGCCGTAATCTTTTTCAGAACGGACGTTGAAGGCTTCATTCAGGGGCCCTCGAGTAATCTGATCTCCGTGATGCTGGGTATTCTTGTCTTTGCCTCTTTGCCCTACGTGCTCCTGGCTTCAGGCAGTACACTTGTTCAGGCATGGATGGCCAGGAGTCACACCAAAGGTGATCTCTACCATCTCTACGCAATCTCCAATATAGGATCGTTTACCGGACTCCTTTGCTATCCCTTTATTGTCGAACCTTTTGTTCCGGTTAATTTACAGTGGTATGCTTTAGGTGTCTTGATGCTACTCTATTGCATCATGTTGAAACTCTTTGTTTTTAAATTGGATGACAGTCCTAAAGAGGAGTGTGATTGTGCTCTCGAACCGGTACGGGATGTGAAAAAGTGGACTTGGTTCATTATTCCGGCCATATCTTCTTTTATGCTTAATGCCGTGATTGCCCACATGTTTATTGATGTAACTCCGCTGCCGCTTATCTGGGTGCTGTTCGTTGCCTGTTTTCTGCTGAGTTATGTGGTCGGATTTTCACGGTTCGGTAGCAGCCTTTTGAAGTTGTGGTGGTCTCTCGCTATGGTCTCCGTGTTTTTTGCTGTAATGGTTAGGGGAGTTGTGGGTGTTGGCAGTTTTGCAGTTAACGGGTCGGCTTCAGCAGCGATGCTGATATTCTGTGGAATATGGATGCATAGCTTTCTTTATGAAAACAGACCGGAGTATGATCGTTTAACCCGCTACTATCTGATGCTGGCTGCAGGTGGCGCGGTGGGGGGCATTCTCTCTGCGGTTGCCGCTCCGCTGCTTTTCAGCTCTGTCTTTGAATACCCTTTGATCTTATGGGTATGCGCTCTCTTTCTTGGCTGGTGGCTATTGGACTCAATTGCGTTTTTCAGAAACAGAAAACTTTTGCTTCGGTTACTGGT
This sequence comes from Kiritimatiellia bacterium, assembly GCA_027858965.1. Lineage (GTDB taxonomy): Bacteria > Verrucomicrobiota > Kiritimatiellia > RFP12 > UBA1067 > M55B167. Next base: position 35,034 of record JAQIBS010000008.1, on the reverse strand, counting down.
GATAGTGTGGGCAACTGTTCTCATAATAATTGTTTCAGCGGGAGGACGACATTCAGCATCACGTGTTCGCTATCAAAAGCGTAATTTTTACGGGACAATAAGCGTTACTCAAACCATAGAGTCATTCGGCAAAGAAGGTAGTCATAATGTGAATTACCTGTGGTGTGGACAGACAACTCATGGAATACAGGCGACCGGCTCTAGCCTGAGAACTAAAGGCACCTCTTATTATGGCAATACAGGCGGAGGAATTGCCGTTACAGCCCACCCTAAGTTTAAAAACAATAACCCTATGGTTGTTGGGATTGTCGGTTTAGGAGTTGGCACTATGGCTTGCTACGGCCGTCCTGATGACCTGTATAGATTTTACGAGATTAATCCTCTGGCTGTTGAGGTAGCCAAGGATCGTTCGCTCTTCACCTATTTATCGGATTCTAAAGCTGCGATTGATTTGATCGAAGGCGATGCCCGGCAGATGCTGGAGTTTGAACAGGTCGCCGGTGATCCGCTCTACGATGTTCTGATGATCGATGCTTACAGTGGTGATGCAGTGCCTTGCCATCTGGCAACCAGGGAGGCTTTTGAACTCTATCTTAACCGATTGGCTCCGGATGGCATTCTTGCGGTACATGTCAGTAATTGGCATATTGACCTGCTTCCTTTGTGTAAGGTGGCTGCACAGGAGCTTAATCTGGTTCCCTACGGAGTGGTGGGTGTTAAGGAAAATACATTAACGACATCATCTGTCTGGGTTTTTATGACACGCAAAAAATTCACTTACAGATATCCTTTATGGACGCAGGTGCGTGAGATCGACTGGGACAAAGTACGTGATATTAAATTGCCTGTTGATGATTGCGGTAGTCTCGTATCGTTGATACGTTGGCTCTAATGTGGCAATGCCGCATGACTTTAAAACCCTGATGTGCGCGAATGCGAGCATTGGATACTTGTGAAAACATAGGGCTCATTAGGCTCATAAGGCCCATAACACCGTTTCAAAACTATGCAAAGAATAGAAAAACTTGATGAACTCCAGAAGGCTCTGGGATATACATTCAGCAATCCTGATTTGTTGGATATGGCTTTAACTCCTCCCTCTTACCGCGGACGTAATCCGGACACTGTTAAATCAGATAATCAACGTCTTGAGTTTCTGGGCGATGCTGTCTACGGCCTGTTGGCCTCGGAGCATGTCTATTGTAATTGCCCGGATCTAAACGAGGGGGATTTGACTTTGCATGTAACGCATATGGCAAACGGTCGCTCTCTGGCAGAACTGGCACGATTGTTTGATCTGGGTGATTACATTCTTGCTGTCAGTACGCCTGTTGATGAACGTAGCATTGATCGAACTTTGGAAGATGCCCTTGAAGCGCTTCTGGGAGCTGTATGGTGTGACGGTGGTTATGTTGCGGCTGAACAGCTCTTTAAAACTCTGATCGCAAAACTTCCTGCGATGCCGGAGGAACGCTGGTTTGATAATCCTAAAGGCGCTTTGCAGGAGTTGGCGCAGTACCATGGCTGGCCTGACTCTCCTCTCTATACATTGCTTGAATCAGAGGGACCTGACCATGATCCTGTCTATACAATGAAGGCGTCGGTCTATGGCGGTTATGAGGCACAGTTTGCCGCGGGAACAAAACGCGCCGCCGAAGCAGGTGCTGCCGAAGCCCTCATTCGTATCCTCAAAGACAATGGCTTTGAGGTCTAAAGCAGCGGCGCCGCAACCAAACTGAACCCTTGTGAGATGCGAATGTTTTTTCCTGTATTGATCAGTTTCTGAGTTTCACCCAATAACCCGTAAACCGGATATAACATTGAAGTGTGAATCATAACTGAGAAGCTGTGCGCCTGATTCCAATGCGATCGAGGCAATCCATAGATCATTAGTTGGTATCGGCTTGCCCTTTTTTCGAAGCTCTTTTACCAGTAAGCCGTAACGGTCAGCTGTTTCCTCGGTGACAGCGACAACCGTTGCCCCGGTTTTCATCATAAACAGTTTAAGCGCTCTACGGTTTTCTTCCCGACGAGTGCCAGTTTCAAAGCCGGCATACAGCTCCCCAAGAACGATCGTTGGAATGATGATGGAATCGGCTTTTTCCAGAAGCTCTTTCACCGCAACGTCTCCAGTCATAAGCCGGCTATAGGCATTGGTGTCAATACAAAGTGTCATGACCAGAGCTCCGGGTCAATGGCGTTGAAAGTCTCGGTGTTACACTTGAACTCTTTTAGCTCATCAGCATTCCACATGCCGCATAACTCCGAGAGGTCGCGTTTCTTTTCATTTGGTTGACTAACACCCAGCGCCTGAGAAAGAAGGTCAATCGAGACCATGTTCAGGCTTCGACCGCTCTCCTTCGCCCGTTTCCTCAACGCTTTTTCAACCGAATCAGGAATGCGTCTTAATGTCATCTGTTTGATCATCGAATAACTCCCTTCTGAAAAGTGATGTCACTATAATAACACAAGTGATGTCACTTTGTCATTGTGAAACTTCGAAGCTGAATCTGCCGAATGGTACTGCAAAAGGTGCCGACAATTATGATACACACCCATTACCGGAAAAGAATAACACGGACCATTGAAAGTCAGTCTCACTTCTTTCATTGGCAGGGTTGGCAAAGAAGAAAAATGGCTTGTCTGTTAACTCTGAAGAACATCTTTCTGCGTCTGCTTGTCGCGTGCTCCGCGAGCTACATGAATCTTTTCGCCGCTGAATGGGTCAATTCCTGTGTAATACATGGTTGTCGACCAGGTGGAGGGGGTGGGAGTGAATACCTGTACCTGTTCGGGAGTGAGTTTTAGCTCCCGGGTTGCAAAACGTTTTAATGCCTTCATATCCTCCAAAGAGCAACCTGGATGTGCTGCAATAAAATAATAGGTCAGAAACTGCCGGAGCTCAAAGCGGCGATTGCTCTCTTCAAACATTTTTTTAAATTCAAGAAGTGAGCTGTTATCCGGCTTACCCATAAACCCGAGCACCCTTTTGCTGACATGTTCGGGTGCCAGCTTGAGTTGCCCCGAAACATGATTCTTTGCAATGCACTGCACATACTCGCCGCCATGTTGCTTGTCAGCAGTCACAAGATCAGCCCGGATGCCCGAGGCTGTGAAGACCTTGCGCACGTTTGGCAGAGATCTCAAATGCGTCAGCAGATTGATGAGAGGTTTATGGGTCGGGTGCAATTGCTTGCATACTGATGGGTAGAGGCAGCGTTTATCCCGGCATGCGCCATGTTTGATTTTATGACTGCACTCAAATCCATACATGTTTGCAGTTGGACCTCCTGCATCACTGATGATCCCTCGGAACCTGCTGTGCTGAGTCATGCGTTTGGCTTCGGAGATAATCGATTTCTCCGATCGGCTGACAACTCGGCGCCCCTGATGAACTGCAATTGCGCAGAAGTTGCATGTTCCGTAGCATCCGCGGTGGGTGGTTATCGAGAACTGAATGGTATCTAAAGCGCGAACTTTTCCGTTCCTTGAACAATCAGGATGAACATCCAGCTTAAAGGGCAGTTTGTAAACGGCATCAAGTTCCTCCTGACTGAGCAGCGTAGCCGGCGGATTGTGTATCAGGTTACGGGTGTCGATCTGCTGAATCAGCGCATTGGCACTCTGTGCCTCCTGATTCTCCGAAAACAGTGTGAACATCTTTATGAACGCATGGTGTCCCTCCTCCGACTTCTCCGCAACGCTTTTAAAATCCGGCAGCATAACGGCGTGCTGAGGAATCTCTGCCGTGGCAGGTTGCGCATAGCATATGCCGGGGATGTTCTTGCATGAACGGCCTGCTTTTATGGCCTGTGCAATTTCAACCATTGAATGCTCTCCCATCCCGTAGGAAAGGATATCCGCTTTGGCATCAAAGAGGAGCGGCCGCCGCACCTTGTCCGACCAGAAATCATAGTGTGCAATCCGTCGCAGACTTGCTTCAATGCCGCCGATAACAATTGGCTTGCAGGGTTTGAAGGCGGAACGTATTAAATTGCAGTAGGCTATCACCGCCCGGTCAGGACGCGCGTTGTTAAGACCGCCCGGGGTGAAATCATCGCTTCTTCGCTTTTTTCCGGTTGCGGTATAGTTTGCCACCATGGAATCAACACAGCCGCTGGAGACCCCCCAGAATAGTTTTGGCTCCCCCAGTCGTTTGATATCTTCTTTTGAGTTGATATCAGGTTGCGGAATAATGGCTACCCTGTAACCTTTGCTTTCCAGAACGCGGCCAATCACGGCGGTACCCGAGAAGGGGGTGTCGATATAGGCATCACCTGAGACTAGAATAATATCCGGAGAATCCCAGCCGCGCTCTTCTATCTCTTTCTGTGTGCATGGCATAAACATACACTGATAGTACCTCAATGGTGGGTAATCTCGCAATGTAATATCCATAGTAATGACTTTTCAGGGGGTATGCCGAATGATACAATCTTACAAGCAAGTATGGAAAGATTGTTAAGTATAACAGGGGGAAATCAGGAATGAGTTACAATGAACAGGAAACGCGTTTTCATCTGATTGATCCTGTTCTGCGTTCCAAGGGCTATGATGATCCCCAGCGGATTAAAATGGAGACACCCGCACCGGTCGATCCGATCGGGGCGAAGGGCCGCCGTCGCAAAGGCTCGGGTCGCACCGATTATCTGCTTTGTGTGCAGACCGATGGCAGGCCCCATCCTCTACCGGTTGCTGTGATAGAAGCGAAAAAGGAGAGTGCAGATCCGTTAGAAGGCATGCAGCAGGCCAAGGGTTATGCAAAGTGTGACCGGTTTGAGATCAAATATGTCTATGCAACCAACGGGCATCGATACGGAGCGTATGATGGTTTTACCCGCTTACAGAGCGGACCTCATCCGGTTAAAGATTTTTCCTCACATGCGGATTTAACCGCGAGTTACACCAAAGCCACCGGTATTGACCTGACGGCCCCTGAATCAAAGATGCTTTTTATGGCGGATAGTCCGGCCTGGTCGCAGAGTCGCTACTATCAGGATGCCGCTATCCGGGCTGCTTTTGAAAAAATCCTGCAATGCCGCAATGAAGGGGTGTCGCCTCGTGTTCTGCTCTCTCTGGCCACCGGCTCCGGTAAAACCATTATTGCCACCAACCTGCTCTGGCGTTTGCATGAGGCGGAGCAGTTGCCCAAACCGGTGCTGTTCATATGTGACCGCGATGAACTGCGGGAGCAGGCGTACACCAAGTTGAAAGCGGCCTTTGGTGATAATGTGCGCATGGTGAAGAATGTTCGCGGCGAGAATGCCGCCCGTAATGCCCGCATCCATATTGCCACCTATCAGACACTTGGACTGGATGATAAAGCGCAGGACTTTGCCAGCTTTCTGACTGAGCACTACGAAGAGGATGCGTTCAGCGTGATTATCATTGATGAGTGTCACCGCTCTGCCTGAGGCCGCTGGTCTGAGGTGCTGGAACGTAACCCCAATGCCATTCATATCGGACTGACAGCTACCCCGCGTCAGCTGCATGAAGCGGGAGCTACAACTGATGCGGAACTTAAAGATCGGGAGATAACATCGAACAATTTCCGCTATTTCGGCGAGCCGGTTTATGAGTACACCTTGGTTGAAGCTCAGGAGGATGGATATCTGGCAGCCTGCGAAATTGTTAAACGCAAGGCCAATATCGATGACTGCATATTTACGCGTGCCGATATACTGGCCGCCAAAGCGGTTGATATACGCACGGGAAAAGTTCTGACCGCCGATGACCTGCCCAAAGAGCGCTACACCGGCAAAGATTTTGACGATAAACTTTTCATAGAGCTGCGCACTCCCGCGATGTGTGAGGATCTCTTTGAACAGCTCTGCCTCAATGGCGGACCTGAACAGAAGGTCATTATTTTCTGCACCCGCGAGATTCATGCGGACCGGGGGGCAATGAAAATGAACAACCTCTATACAGAGTGGTGCAACAAAAACGGCAGGGAGCAGAAAGACCTCTACGCCTTCAAATGCATGGGTGGGCAGCACAAAGGCGCGGATTTAATTGAGCCGATGCGTGGCTCCGGTGGATACCCGAACTCCGCAGGAAATTATTAAGAATATAGAGACCAATGGCTTGATTGTTACTAAATCGCTGAAAAAATTGAAAAAGCTGATTCAGTAAGTTCGGTTTGAACCGGACAATCCTGATGTAATCGGGATATATGACAAATGGTGATTCACTCACGAAAGTATGCGAAGTAACAAAAAATGAATATTTTTTTGTATCGGATGAAAGATAAGGGGGTAGGAGCGCTAATATACTAATAGCGGACTCTATGTGTGATACACATTGAAATTTGGTTTGTCAGATATTTGGTAAAAATCTTATATTATCCAGAAATGTATTTAAATTCTGTGACAAGGAGATGGTTATGAATATGAAAGTTGTTAAAGAAGTTTGTTTGGCTGTCGCATTGACTGCAATGGTTAATGCACAAGCGTCAGTTGTTTATGACGCTTTTGATGTGTCTCATGATTATGATTCCAACGGTGTGGCCGGTACAATCTGGGATGGTTTCTTTTATAATGTCACCGGTGGCAATACAACCGTGGCGGCAGTGGATGCCAACAGTTCTAACGCAGGGACATTGACCTTTCGTACGACCAATGGCAACTGGGAGCACGGAGATAACGACGGAGTGCTTCTCTATAAAACGGTTGAAGGTGATTTCGATGCGCGCATAGAGCTTGTCAGCATGAATAATGTCAAATGGCATGATGCCGGTTTGATGGCGCGTGTGGCTGATCCTGCCGATGCCGATGCCGGTGAGGACTGGGTTGCGGTTAAGCATTTTCCTGACCATAATTCATGCGGATTGCGCAGTACCGATAATTCCATCAGTAGCAACATTGTAGAAGTCGCAGGCCTGCAACCCTGGCTAAGGCTTGTGAGATCAGACAATATATTTATCAGCTATCGAAGTACGGATGGCGTAAACTGGGCTCAGATCAGCGCCAGTAGTCGCGATGATATGGACGGACTGGCATTGCAGGTCGGTATCTGGCAGGCCACTTTCAGTGAAAATGAAGGCAATGCACAGTTCGATAATTTTTCTCTGAGACTTCCCGCTGTATGGAAAAACAGCGCCGGAGGTAGCTGGACAACAGCCGGGAACTGGACTAACTGTGTGCCCGCCGGCGTAGCCGACTGGGTTTCGCTCCCCGGTATTCTGCAGAGTAATGTCTTTGTAACATTGGATGGAGATCAGACCGCAGGCAGCATCGCCTTTGCTACAACGAATGCGGCAGCCTATACTATAGGATCAGGGGCGGCTTTTAGCACATTAACACTCAACGACAACCCCGGTGTCTCAGGTATTTACCCCTCTATTAGCGTTTTCTCAGGCACCCACGATATAACGGTACCAGTTGTTGTTTCCAACGGAGTCATGGTTTCAACCTCTTCGGGGACTGGATTAAAGCTGCACAGCGGTCTTTCTGGAAATGGCGGGTTGACTAAAGATGGATACGGCACACTCACTCTCTCTGGCACTAATACCTCCTATAACGGCGATACCGTTGTCAATGGAGGGTCGTTAACCTGCCTTCCAATACCTGAGGGTGTTCAGGCCAGCTACCTGTTTGATAATCCGGATAATCTGGGTGAGGACAGCAGTGTTAACGGAAATGATTTAACGGCTTCCGGTTCGCCTGCATATTCAGCCAGTGGTAAGTTCGGGGGCGCACTCTATCTGGATGGTAACAGCACTCTGGTGAGAAGCGTTTTCCCCGTAGGTGTTCCTACAGGGAGCACTCCCTATACAATCGCCCTCTGGGAGAAGGATAACGGTTCCGGTAACTCAGGTGGTTTTCTGGGCTGGGGTGTCAATTCCGCAAACAAATGTAATAATATCCGCTTTGATGGAAATAACAAATTGATCCACTACTGGTATGCAAATGACTGGGTGCTTGATGGACTCAGCACTGATCCCAAGGATGGCAACTGGCACCATATAGCTGTCACCTGGAATGGTTCAACCCAGACTCTCTACCTTGATGGAAATTATGTGACATCCATAGCGCGTACCGGTCTGAATGCTCAGCCAGCAAACTTCGTAATCGGTAAGACAACCGCCGATGCAAATTTCAAGGGCTGGCTTGATAACGTTCAGATCGCGAACCGTGCTTTGAGTGTCCAGGAAATTGCGGATCTGGTGCAGAGCGGCGGACTTGAAAATATGCTGCCGGTTGACACATCACTACAGGTTGCCGAAGGCGCTATGGTGGATCTTAATGGATCTTCCCAGACATTGGTCGGGATCAGTGGAGATGGACGGATAACGAGCAGCTCTGCTACACCGGTTGAGCTGACTGTTAACGACGATGGCTCCAACCATGATTTTTCCGGATCGGTTGACGGTGAGATTACACTCACCAAAACAGGAACAGGAACATTGAGCCTTTCCGGATTGAATGCTTACAGTGGAGGCACTTTTGTGAGTGAAGGCACCCTTGTGATGAGCATGCCCTCTCTTCAGGATGTGCTGGAAGAAAGCAAGGTCTGGTTTGATGCAGCTGATGATTCCACCCTGACAACCAATGCAGACGGAGTGGTTACATCTTGGGAAAATAAGGGAACTGCCGGGGCGGCACTGAATGCCGAGCCGATTACACCGGGTGCGGGCTTTACGGTTCTGGAGAATGAGGTGAACGGACATGCGGTGCTTTCTCTGGATGGCACAAGCGGAATGAGGACGGCAAATAACACGGATATTTCCGGCTCGCAGAACCGGACGCTTTTCGTGGTCGGTAACCGAAAAAACAATGGGTCAATGTTTTTGGCGCATACGGGAAGCTCGAGTGCCGGCAAGGCTTTCGGCATGTCGAGTGAAACTAATTTTCTGTTCAATTATATTTGGTCCGGTGACATTCTGTTCCCGTCGCGGGATAATAACGTCTATGAGATCTATGATTATATGATCAGCGATGGCACCAGCTCGGCCAATCTGATCAGCGGCGAAACTGTTCTCAGCGATTCCAAAAGCGTTTCAGCGAATACGGATAACACTCCGTTGTTTCTCGGATCGCGTTTCGGTGGTGTCGGTTCAGGCAATATGGCCGAGGTGATCGTTTTTGATCGCGCATTGACCCAGGCTGAGCGAGCAGGTGTCGAAGCGTATCTGAAAACAAAATGGTTTACCGGTGATAGTGATTCAGTACTGTCAGTCGGTGCGGTTACTCTCGCTGCAGGTTCTGTCCTTGATCTGGATGGAACCAGTCAGACGCTGACAGATCTGAGCGGTGCAGGTGTAGTTTCCAATGGCACATTCACTGTCCTTGGTTCAATTGCTCCGGGTGGCGTGGATTCGGTCGGTGCCTTGACGCTGGTTGCGGCAATACCTCTCAGTGGAACATTGTTGACTGATGTGAGATTGGATGGAACCAGCGATCTGCTGGATGTTCAGGGTTCCCTTGATCTTACGGGGTTGACACTGCAGATTGAAGACCTTGATGAACTTAAGGTCGGTTCCCGCTATGTGATTGCACGCTGTACACCGGGAGCTTTGACAGCTCCGTTTGCCGATTCAAATCTTGAGAACAGCAGTTGGTCGATCAGCTACAACAATGCAACAGGGGAAGTGGGGCTGATCGGTCGCGGACTTGTAATCACGATACAGTAGGTCCTTTTCCGAAGGGCAGGACAAGTTTGTGCTTAGATTTTTTTGACATGATTACAGGATTTACATGATTTGGTTGCTATCATGTTAATTCTGTAATCATGTCTGAAATCTTCCTTTTTTTAATCCGCTGGATAAAGTGACTGTATTATGTCTGAATCAAATCAATCAGAGGCGAATAGCCAGTTATTTATGAACGAACTGACACGGGCTCAGTTCGATCTGTTTGCCTATATCCGGATTCTGCTGCGGAGTGTTCAGGATGTATCTGATGTCCTGCAGGATACAAATACAGTGCTTTGGAAAAAACGTGAGCTGTATGATACCGATCTTCCGTTTCTTCCATGGGCCAAGGCCTTTGCATATCAGCAGGTACGGGCCTATCGACAGAAGCAGTCACGCAGCCGTCTGGTTTTTAATGACAAAATTATGGATATATTCTCAGAAAAACTCAGCATGGAACGATATTCAGTGCATGCTTCCTTTGATCGACTGGAGAGCTGCATTGAAAAGCTTCCTGAGCGACAGAGGAAGCTGATTAATGCCCGTTATCATATTGGTGAACCCCTGGAGGTGCTTGCTCGGAATATGAAGTGTTCTGTCAATGCGGTTTCCATTCTGCTATGCCGGACCCGTCAGGCTTTACTGGACTGCCTTTTCGCGGAAACGAAAGGAGCCGATAATGAAACTGCCTGAAAAAAGCGATTTCCAGTTTCTGATGGGACAGGTTGTTGAAGAGTGTGCAACCCCGGAAGAAGTTGCGGCTCTTAATTGTTTGCTGGAGGAGAATCCGGACCTCTGCGATACGGCTCTGGATCATCTCTGGATGCAGTCAATGTTGGAGATGCGTGAAAAAAAAGCTCTGGTTCAAAGCAATGTAAAGTCGCAGGGTTTGCGCAAATATCATAATTTTCTACGTAAGGCAGTGGCTGCCGCAGCTGTTCTGGTTTTGAGCGGTTTTCTGTTTGCGGTTGTGAAGAATGTATATGAGCAGCAGAGTGAGGCAGTAACTGTTAATGAGGTGGCGGAGGTAGTTGAAACTGCTGCAGTGATTGCAACCAGCGCGCAGGTGCAGGTCTGGACGAATACGGTGTCCGGCAGCTGGACGGATTCAGCGAACTGGGAGAACGGGTTGATTGCAAATGCAATGGGAGATATCGCTGATTTTTCTCAGGTGGCGCTGGCTGAGAGTGTGACAAATACAATTATCGGTACCGTTACAACAGGAACTATGCTCTTCGGTAATAATGAAGGTGTCGGCACAGGATGGATTGTTGCCGGAGGTACGCTGGAACTGTCAACAGGAGATAGCAGTGTACCTATAATATCTGTGGATGGAACGAGAGCGTTGATTGAGAGTTCAGTTACTGGCGAGCAGGGCTTTTCCAAGAGTGGACCGGGTACACTTGATCTTGTTGTGGATAATTTAAGTTATACTGGAACTACACATGTGGCCTCAGGAACTCTCCGGTTGCGTCGTGGCGACACCTCCTCTGTAGAGGAGTTTATGGTCGGTGACAGCATAACAGTTAACTCCGGTGCGACTTTGGCTCTTGAACACAGAAACATCCTGGATAACAGTGTTCCGATTAAGCTGGCTGGAGGCACCTTTGATCTGGGAACGAACACTGAGTATATCAGCACATTAACACTATCCAGTAATGCTCTTATCCAGGCTGACAGCGCTGATAAATACATTTTGGTTTATGATGCAACTGATCCGCATATCTATGCGGTAGGCGGTGGTAATGCGGGTGATATTGCATGTGCGCTGGCCATTGGAACTCAGAATGGACCCTATGCTGCGCAAACACGGATTCAGGAGTTTGATGTTGCAAGTGGAACTTCACTGACGGTTTCGGGCTCCATTCTTGATGCGCATTCCGCTGAACTTACATTCCGGCATGGAGGCATTTTTAAGACCGGTGCCGGTGACCTTATCCTGGCCAATGCGCTGAATACATTTCAGGGAGGCGCTTTTATCGAAGAGGGCCTTCTTGTTCTTGCCAATAATACCGCGTTGCCGCAAAGCCTGGTTACCCTGCTTGATAGCGATAACGCGGGATTGTCGCTTCTTTCCGATGCGCATATCGGGGGGCTTTCCTCTGGAACTAACAGCCGTCCTGTTGCATTGGATGGAAAAGTTCTGACTGTCGGAGGTGCAACCGGAAATGCGCTCTATGCCGGATCTCTGACCGGTGGTGGAACTGTTATAAAACGCGGCGCTAATTACCAGACTCTACGGGGTGTGCAGAGTATTGATGAGCTTCGGGTTGAAGAGGGAACAATTGAGCTGAACAATGTGAGAGTTCTTGATGATCCCTCGGTGGTGGTCTGTTATACCTTTGATGATGAAAGCAATTTAGGCGGTGATTCCAGTGCTAACAGCGTTACACTCACAAACAGTGATGGCGATGTGATATATTCCGCTGCCGGACGGTTCGGTGGTGCCGCATCTTTCAGTCAGGGACCATATTTTGTTCCGGAAGGCAGTATACCTTCGGTTCTTCCTGCAGGCAATCACGCTAATACTGTCTGCATGTGGATTAATCCGGATGAAGATGGCGCTGTTGACGGTACAGAACGATTGGGTTTATTTGCCTGGGGACGGTATTCCAGCGGGCAGTGTATCGGTGCTCGAACCGGCGATGCTGCGGGAACAGATCTGACCGGATGTTCACTTGTTTATTACACGTGGGGTAATGACATGACCGCTATGGGTACGGAGGATCTGCGAATCGGCACATCTCCTGATGGCTGGTACCATATCGCCATGGTGTATGATCCCGCTTTGTCCAGTGGTAACCGCAAGGTCTATATTGACGGAGAGCTGGTGCAGCAGGATGACTACGCTTCCTATGATCTTGTGAACGATGCCTCAGATAGTGTCTTCGTGATTGGACAAACAACAGGTAGACCTTTTAAAGGGCTGCTCGATGAAGTTTTTATTGCCGACAGGGCTTTTAGTGCAGTTGAAATTCAGCAGCTGATGAATGGCGTTGCCGAACCTCCATCCAGTGTGAAAGCCGTTCTACCTGCAGCGGTGCAGGTTACGGTGGGTTTGGACGCAAACCTTAAAGTGTCCGAGAGGGTTCAGAGCTTTGCTGGACTCTCCGGTAAAGGAGTTGTGGATGTGAGCAGTGGTATGCTGATTGTCAGTAATCAGACAGGCGATGCCACTCTCGGTTTCATCACAGGTGATGGCATTTTTGTTAAGGAGGGCGATCATAAGTTGACTCTTGGCAGTGTGGATTCAATGGCAGGCACACTGGTAATTAACTCTGGAAACGTAGATTTGGCTGGCGACGGTTATGCCAGTGTATTCAGTAATGTTGTTGCCTATTATACCTTTGATGATCCTCAACAGCCTTTATTGGATAGCAGTTTGTATGCCAATCATCTTGCTGTTGTGGCAGGTGGCACTGCTCCTGTTGTTGTGACGAACGCTCTCTCCGGTGCCGGACTTGCTTTTGATGGCAGTTCCGGTGTGACAACCCTCAGCGGGGTATTTCCTGATCAGGTTCCGGTCGGTAATTCAGCATTTACTGTTTCGTTTTGGGTTAATCCGGATAGCGATGCCAGTTGGCGCACTGGTGTATATTCATGGGGTGTACGAAAAGGATTGCAGATTAATGGCATGCGGTTCGGCCCCAATGCGGTCTCGGACCCATCTTCCGCAGAAAGCATGACGCATTACTTCTGGGGCTCAGACCTCTCTGTTGCACATAGTGAGGATATGCGCACCGGTGAATCTCCCGCAGGCTGGCATCATGTGGTTGTGACATATGATCCCGCAGGTACTGACGGACAGTGCCGTAAGATCTATATTGATGACGTTTTGGCTGGGGCTGACAATCCTGCCACTTTGAATGTGCAGGCAATGGATTTTAATATAGGTCGTTCGGCCACGAGCGGTACAAGCTTCGATGCTTTCAAAGGTGCTTTGGATGAATTTATGATCTTGAATAAAGCTGTCAGTGCTGAAGAGGCTTCAGCGTTGGGTAGGGGCCTTGCTTCATTGGCAGAGAGTAAATATTGCTCTGTGTTTGTAGAATCCGGGGCGGCGCTCTCTGTCAGCTACGGAACTCATATACTGGGTGTACTTGATGGAGCCGGAGAAGTCAGTGTGGCTGAGAATGCGATATTGAATGTGATCGGCATGGAAAAATCAATTATTGGTGGCGTGTTGCACGGTAGCGGTCATTTAATCAGGTCTGGTAACGGAACACTGGAACTTAATGGAGCAGGTGATTTTACCGGTTCATTGACAGCTGTCTCCAATGGAACCGTGGAGATTTCCAATAGCTCCGGTCTGGCAGCGGCTTCAGATTCTGAAATTGTTGTCGAAGATACAGGAACTTTGCAGGGAGATGGTGCTGTTGCCTCGACTGTCACATTGGAGGCGGGCGCATCTCTGAAATCGATTGGCCTGTGTCACAATGGTGTTACGACAGGGGATATGACACTCGAAGAAAGTTCCGTAGTCTCCTGTCTGGTCTCTGGTGACAACTCGCATTTCTTCACTGTTAATGGAGTGCTGAATATTGCTCAAAGTTTGACTTTGAATGTGACTCTGTTTGATGAAAGTGTTCGTAATAGACGATGGCCGTTGTTTGAAGCGGAATCAATCAATGGAGATATCAGCGGCTGGTTATTGAATATTGAGAATATTCCTTCGGGTTGTGCCGCGAAGGTGAGAAAAGATGCCAATATAATCTATTTGACTGTGATGGCCCCGGGGACTTTGATCATACTTCGTTGACCCAGAGATGCCAGCGCTTGATTTTTTAAGTTTTAACTACGAAGTCCGCATTATATTAATAAGGAGATTTATGATAAGTGAAAGAAAATTAATAAAAGCTGCTGCGATTTTGCTTGGAATGTGTATTTGTGCACTTTCTGATACAGTGATACCCGCTAAGACAAGCGGAAAACATGTTTCGCAGACCGAAATGCAAAAAATTTATGAAGAGGTTAAAACCCCATATAAGCATGGTGTAATCCTCAAGCCTCAAGCAGGCAAGATGCTGGATAATCCTAATGTCTTTCGCTGGCAGGACAAGTGGTATATGTTGTACATCATGTTTGACAGCCGCGGTTATGAAACCTATCTTGCATCAAGTGATGATCTTCTGAGTTGGAAGTCACTCGGAAAGGTTCTTCCGTATGGTGAAGAAGGTGCTTGGGATCAGTGGCAGGCTGATGGTGGTCCCTCCTTGTTTACAACAGAGTGGGGCGGAGAAAATACAGTTCAGGAATATGGCTGCCGTTACTGGATGACCTATATCGGTGGTGCCAAGCAGGGGTATGAAACTGATCCACTCTCTATAGGGGTGGCATGGACAAAGGATCCTGGGAGTGCATCAGCCTGGACTCGTTTCAAGGGTAACCCTGTTTTGAGCAATCAGCAGGAGGGTGTCCGCGAGTTTGAACGGACGACTCTCTACAAAAGTTTTGTTGTATGGGATAAGAAGGAGACTCTCGGGTTTCCCTTTGTCATGTATTACAATGCTAAGGGGCCTGGTCGAGAACGCATCGGAATGGCGGTATCCCGCGATATGCTGAACTGGAAACGTTATGGACAGGATCCGGTTGTTCAGAATGGGACCCTGGGGGATTACGGCATCAGCGGCGACCCTATGATTACAAGAATCGGTGATCTCTGGGTGATGTTTTATTTCGGTGCATTCTGGCAGCCGAATGCCTTTGAGACTTTTGCCTGTTCGTACGATCTTGTTACATGGACAAAATGGACGGGAGATCATCTGGTTCAGCCCTCTGTGTCCTGGGATCAGCAGTATGCACATAAACCATGGGTGATCAAACACGATGGCGTTGTTTATCACTTCTATTGCGCTGTAGGTGACCAGGGCCGGGTAATTGGACTGGCAACTTCAAAAGATTTAAAAGTAGCAGCATCTGTGGCAAAATAATCCGCACTCCTTGCGGTAACTTGGATTTTTTGATATATATATAGTTTTAATGCGGCGTTCGAGTTGTTTCTCAGGACGCATGAGGTACTGTTGAAAACCAAAATATTTCAAAAAATACTATTTATATGTCTGTGTGCAAATCTACTTGCTGCACAGTCTTTGTCTATTCCGAAATCCGAGGCTGAGGCTGAAAAGGAGAACGTAACCGCTGCCAAACTCTTGAATGCCTGTTCGCGGATGATACCGTTGGAACCTCTGGTGTTAAAAGGAAAAATGATTGTCCGTAAAGAACGTGGCATTGTATTGGCAACTCACCCCTTTCAATTGATGACAGACTGGGGCGCCAATCCTCCCTCTGCTGAGTGTCTTTTGCTGGATCCAGCTGGTACTGCTGTCGTGGAAAGAGTTGTCCTGAAGCGGCCCTCTGATGGTGCGGCTGATATCCGACTCTATAAAGGGTTGGAGAAAAAAGATTTCAGCCCGGTTTCCTATGCAGGCCGTATCCGCGGAACTGACATGACCTGGCTTGATCTTACACTTGATTTTCTGTGGTGGAAAGATGTTCGCTTTGATAATAAACCGCAGGGGGAATGCCGTCTGGGACGCAAGTGCTATATTCTTGTGGTTGTACCGCCTTATCCTGTTGCCGGGTGTTCCGGTATGCGTATCTGGGTGGATAAGCAAATGAAATGTATTATGCAGGCCGAGCAGCTTAACCCGCAGGGCGATACCGTTCGACGGATGTGGGTTCAGCGCGTCAAAAAGATGGATGATCGCTGGATGATTCGTCATATGGAGATTGAAACACTTGGCAGTGGACACAGAACCAAGCTACTGGTGGATGATGTTGCCACACCATGAGTGCAATTTTACTAATAATAGTTTTTGTGGTCTTGCTGGTTCTGATTGTTCTTTCAGCCCTCTTTTCAGGAAGTGAAACAGTTCTGTTCTCGCTTTCGGCGGTGCAGGTGCAGCGGATATGTACAAGCAAGCCCACTGAAGGCCTGCGTTTAACCCGCTGCCTGGATGTACCCGATAAAACCCTCTCTGCTTTGCTTATCGGTAACACCTTTGTTAATTTTGCCATTGCCAGTGTGGGCTATCTTATCCTGGATTCCCTGATTCCTCAGTACAGCCAGATAATCAATGTTGTGGTTATCACTTTTGTTCTGCTGCTCTTCTGTGAGGTTGCCCCGAAGCGACTTGGGTTGCACTAC
Source organism: Kiritimatiellia bacterium (assembly GCA_027858965.1). Classification (GTDB taxonomy): domain Bacteria; phylum Verrucomicrobiota; class Kiritimatiellia; order RFP12; family UBA1067; genus M55B167. Next base: position 18,256 of record JAQIBS010000008.1, on the reverse strand, counting down.
GCTGAAAAGCTGGCACCTTTCGTCGCGCGTTATGTCCTGGTTTGGTCGGTTCTTCTTTCTCCTCTGACTTTCCTTATGACACGCGGGGCTTTTCCTTTTAAAAAGTTTTTCAGACGTGAACGTAAAACTCTCAATAATGAGGAACTTCTCTCTGTTGTTGAAATGAGCGAAGAACAGGGCGCTCTCGACCAGGAGGAGGCCCTGATGGTTGACGGCATTATGCGTTTGAGCGATCTTAAAGCCAGCGATGTCATGACACCCCGTGTTGATATGACTGCTCTTGATTTGGATGCCCCATTGAAGGAACAACTTAAGGTCGCCAGACGTGCCCGCTTCAGAATACTGCCGGTTTATCATCGCTCCCCGGATGCCATCAAGGGCTTTGTTAATGTGGCACAGTTTCTCCTTGACCCCAAGCCGGAACTGCGCCAGCTGACAGTGCCAGCCCTTTTTGTTCCCGAGAGCGCAGACCTGGATGATATTCTGATAACATTCCAGCGGGAAAACAGGCGGATAGCCTGCGTTCTGGATGAATTTGGGGGAACAGCCGGAATTATCACCCGCAGTGATATTCTGGAGCTGATAAGTGAACCGGTTCAACCTCCCGACCACGAGGAAAGTCCTGATATGCGTATGATCGGAGAGGACCTCTGGCTTATTGATGGAAGCGAAAGCCTGGATGAAATCAACCACCAGCTGGAATTGAATCTTGATGCCGACGATGCTGATCGTATTGCCGGATGGGTGCTGCTACATGCGGGACGGCTCCTACATGCCGGAGAGTCGGTTGAGGCTCAAGGATGCAGGGTGTCAATACGTAGAGTACGTAATAACCGTATCGAGCTGGTTCAACTGGAAATTCTGGAACGTCCATTAGAGGATGCACTTAATGCTCTTATGAATGCAGAGGATTCTGAAGTTCATATTGAGCATGAGCAGATTAAAAATTAACATGAGTATACAACTGCATATATCCGGAATTATTATCTGTTTTGTGTTTTCAGCTTTTTGCTCAGGGCTTGAAATCGGTGTGCTCAGCGTCAATCGTGTACGGCTTCTACACTATGTCCGTGATGGGCTTAAGGCTGCCGAACTTCTGGAGCACTATCTCCAGAATGCCCAGAGCTTTCTGGGCTCTATTCTGGTCGGCAATAACTTATCAAATGTTATGCTGTCAACCCTGTCAGCCTCTTTTGCGCAGCAGCTGTTTGCGGAGAATACATATTTTCAGAGTGCCTGGGCTGTTTCCATGGCAGTTATGGTGCTGATATTCTGCGAATATCTTCCTAAAGTGTTCTTTGAATCCCGCCCATTACGCCGGACCCTGCCTCTGGTTTCCTTATTCAGTGTTGTTGAAAAGGTGTTGCGCCCGATAACAAAGATGGTTCTTTTTATCACCCAGTGGGTTATACCAGGCAGCGGTCGTGATTCAAAGGATAAACTGGTGGTTACCCGAGAGTATCTGCAGGATGTTGTCAGCGACAAGAAAAGGGGTGCCAGAATCACCGCTATTGAACGTATGATGATTAAAAGGGTGCTGGACCTCCAGAATCACTCTGCTGCTGATATCATGACACCACTTGCCGATATTATTAAAGTTTCCGAGAATACTCCGCTTAAAGAGTGTTATAAAATTGTTCGGAAATGCGGGCATGTCCGTTTGCCGGTATTTAATATTAATGGCAAAAAATGCGCAGGCATTCTGCACGTGTTAGATGTTCTTTCGTTTGCCGCTGATCCCGAACGCACTTGTGCCGGAAGTTACGTGCAGCCACCATTTTTTGTGTCCAGCGACTTGCGTGCGGATGACTTGCTGCCCCTTATGCGCCGCAATCGTCAGCCAATGGCTTTTGTTCGTACTAAAACGGCAGAGGTGATCGGGATTGTTACCGAGGCCAACATTCTTGGTTTGCTCACGGTGAATCTTCAGAAATCGTAACCGCTCTCTGCTTTCTCCGCGTTGCCGTGCGCATTTTTCCGTCGGTACAACAATGACCTTCACATGCAAAGGCAAATCCGGAACTCAGCGACTTTCAGACAACTGTGCACCAAACGGGAAATGCGCCCCGCATATCCCTCAATTTTGGGTTTGTTTGTCCCGCAGGGGTGTGATAAATTATTAAATTACTCAGTTATGGCTGATTCCATGGAGAATGCAGAGACAAGTCAGCTGTTGAGATGTTCTTTTTTTGACCTTGTAAAGTTTAATTAATTCGTATAAATAGGAGAAAAGATGAAAAATACAATGATAGCATGTGCCGGAGCTGCTGCGCTGGTGATCTGTGGCTGCGATGAAGTAGCTCCCGAAAAGACAGCCTGTGCTTGCAGTTGCAGTGATCAGCCCACTGTCAAGCTTGTCACGCTTGACCCCGGACACTTTCATGCCGCTCTGGTTCAGAAACGTATGTATCCTGATGTGGACAAGCAGGTTCATATCTTTGCGCCTAAAGGTGCTGATCTGGATATGCACATGGGACGTATTAACAGCTTTAATGATCGTGCAGAGAATCCGACAACATGGGATAATGTTGTTTATACAGGCGATGACTTCCTGGAAAAAATGTTGGCCTCTAAAAGTGGTAATGTTGTTGTTCTGGCGGGAAATAATGCCGCTAAGATCGACTACATCCTAAAGTGCGTTGAGGCAGGTTATAATGTTCTCGCCGATAAACCGATGGTTATTAATCCAGAGGGCTTTGAAAAACTGCAGAAGGCCTTTAAAATTGCTGAAGAAAAGGGCGTTATTCTCTATGATATCATGACCGAACGCTATGAAGTCTCCACTGCTCTGCAGCGTGCTCTCTCCCGTGATGCCGGTGTTTATGGTGAGCAGGATAAGGGTACACCGGAAGATCCTGCTGTAACAAAAGAGAGCGTTCATCACTTCTGTAAGCTGGTTGCCGGCAAACCCTTGCGTCGTTCAGATTGGTACTATGATACAACAATACAGGGCGAGGCCATTGTCGATGTGAATACTCATCTCTGTGATCTGGTGCAGTGGGAACTTTTCCCCGGCGTTGTACTCTCTCCTGCAGATGTCAAGGTGGCTAAGGCTCGTACCTGGGATACTTTGATGACTCAGGCTCAGTTTGAAGAGTCTACTGGTTTGAAAGAGTTCCCCGCATTTCTTAAGAAAAATGTGGATTCATCAAATAAGTTGAAGGTCAAGGCCAACGGCGCTTTCACCTACTCTCTTAAGGGTGTGTTCGCTAAGGTTTCTGTGAAGTGGAATGTCAAGGCCCCTGAAGGTGCTAAAGATACCCACTACTCCATGATGCGCGGCACAAAGAGCAAGCTTATTATCCGTCAGGGTGCTGAACAGGGCTATAAAACCGCTCTCTATGTTGAGCCTTGTGACGGTGCCGATGTTGCCTCTATAGGAAAGGCTCTTACAGTAGCAGTTGCAAAGTTGCAGGATAAGTTCCCCGGCATTGCCCCGAAAAAAACCGACAAGGGCTGGCAGGTCGTTATTCCACCAGCACTGAAACTCGGACATGAGGCTCACTTCGGACAGGTGACAGAGAAATATCTCGGATTCCTGAAAAATAAGGATATGCCGGCATGGGAGGTTTCCAATATGCAGGTGAAATATTACACGCTCATGGAAGCCTACAAGCTCAGTCGCTGAGCCCTGCAGAAACTGTAGCGTTGGCGACGGGAGCAAAAAAAAGAGTGCGGATATTAATCCGCACTCTTTTGTTATATTTTTTGTTGAGGTATATGGGTGAAAACATGCTAAAATTATATTCATCAGTTTTTAGCATGCCGCTGCTCTCTGCTGACAGGCTATATGCGGTGTTATTATTCATATAAGGAGACCAAATGCTTGATCAGATGGGCAAACCGATCAGTGTATCTTTGCTGAAAGATACCTCTTTGAAGTTTGGTACTCTTAACCTGCTTGTCAGAAGGCGACCAGGGGAGTGGCATTTTGTTTCACACCGCTCTCCCGGAAAGGTTGAACCTTACTCCATGGAGGAGATGGAAGCTGTTGAGGAGGAAGGATGGGCACGATGGATTACCGGTGATGATGGTAATGAAATTGTGTTAAGACCTGTTTTTCCTGATCGATCTTTGGTGGTTCGCCCTGAGATGGCTGTTAAACTGCAACCCGGCCATTCAGCCAATTTTTATGTCGGGATCCCGCTGTCTGTTGAGGTTGCGACCAAAAGTAGCGACGGATGGGGCAGGCTGTGTGACTTTCCTTCAATGAAGTTATCTCTTACATGGTTCGGATCAATGGAGGAAGGTGAAATTTGTTACTCTATGCGAACTTTTGCTCATGCTAATCCAGCTGATCTTCAGCCTCATGAAAACCGCTGTATCTGCCCGGTTCAGGTCAAGAACAGATCAACCGAGGTTCTCTCTTTTGAACGAATCTGCATACGCTGCAACTACCTCAACGTTTATAGGGGGCAGAATCGTCTCTGGTCAAATGCTGTTCGCCTGACTTATCGTGGCAGACAGGAGTGGAGTCGTATCGTCTATGGTAAAGGAGCACCCGATCTGGCTGGCCCGAGTGTGTTGGTCTCAGCTGCAAAAGAGTGCCAGAGTCAGATATTTAATTTTCGCTCTTTTCAGGGCGCCAGTCGAAGTGAGGTGAGTATATGAGTGTTGATGTAGCCCTGGAGTGGATGAAAAATAACTCTGCGGATATTATCGGGGTGATCCTTCTCTGTGCAGCCCTCCCGGTTGTGTTTGTTCTTTCCCGCCTTTTCCGACGGGCGATGGCCAAGCGGATCTCAGCCCAGATGGCTATGCTGATTTCCAAGGCTCTGTCTTATATTGCATTGTCAATCATCGTTATTTCGATCTTCCGCCAGCTCGGTGTTAAACTGACTCCCCTTCTGGGGGCGGCCGGAATAATGGGTGTTGCTATCGGTTTTGCAGCGCAGACCAGCCTCTCTAATCTGATCAGCGGAGTGTTTCTTATTCTCGAACAGCCCTTTCAGGTGGGTGACCTCGTGCGCGTTGACGAAAATTCAGGACGGATCCACTCTATAGATCTGCTCTCTGTCAAAATCCGTACCTTTGATAATACTCTTATACGTGTTCCGAATGAGACTATGCTTAAAACCACAGTAACCAATGTGACGGCTTTTCCTATCCGCAGATTTGATATTGTCGTGGGGGTCGCATATAAGGAGAATCTTAAGCGTGTAAAAGAGATTCTGCTTGATGTTGCTAATTCAATAAGTGTGGTGCTCGATGAACCGGAACCTTTTTTTCTTTTCAAGGGTTTTGCCGAGTCCTCAATTGAGATTCAACTGGGGGTGTGGTTTATTGCCGAGGACTATGTTATGGTTCGTAACAGACTCATTATGGGAATAAAAACACGATTTGATAAAGAGGGCATCGAAATTCCCTTCCCGCATCGTTCTATCTATACCGGACTTGCCTCTCAACCCTTCCCTGTCAGGGTTGTTGAAGGTGATCCTGACCAGAGGGCTCCGATTGCAGCCGGGCAGGAGCAGCAATCGGATATTTAAGACGGAGATACTGTGCAGTATAGTCGCGTATGCGGCTAGAAAAACAATTAATTGTTCTTTCCAAATAGTTGTCTATTTGCGGTTGTAGGTAGTGCCGGAACTCAGCAGCGCAGCGGCGTGGGTCCGGCAACCACAAATTGCAAGCTACGCTACTGCCGGACCCACGGGCGTTCCGCCCAGAGTTCCGGCGTTACTTTTCCACACTTGCCACTTGTCACTTCTCACTCCGCGCCCTCCCGCATTCGCGCGAGAGGCGCGTCCTACAAGCCTTCGGCTACTTTAACCGCTTCAACTTTTTTTAACCTCCAACCCTTTTAACCTTCTCTCCTATGCAACGCGAAGCGTTGGTGACTAATGCAGTGATGCATATTACACAAACTGTTCAATGAATGAGAAAAGATTTGCATATCACAAGGGTTAAGTTTGGTTACGGTTCCGCTGCATTAGGTTTATAGTGTCGACATCTCAATGTTGCCGAAATTACGTCTGTAATATCCCATGTAGCTTACTTTGCTCTCAAGTGAATCCAAAACTGCATGACAGAAGTTGACCTTCTCGAATTTCTGAGCACTTCCAAGTCCGCCGGGACTGAAAACATTGATCTCCATCAGCTTGTCACCCACAATATCAAGACCAACAAGAAACATGCCGTCCTGAACCAGCTTGGGACGGACTATCTCCGCAACGCGCAGGTGAACATCAGTAATCTCTGCGGGTGCAAGTTTTCCGCCCGCATGAATATTACTGCGCATGTCATCTCCTGATCTTAGACGTCGGAATGCGGCATAACGCCCCTTATACTTTAGAGGTGTGCCATTCATCATAAAAAGGCGGACATCTCCCTCTTCAGCAGATGGCAGATACTCCTGTGCAATTACATAACCATCCCGTGTCAGTGCATCAATGATCTGGTTGAGGTTGGCTTTGCTCTCTGGTTTTACAAGAAATACCCCCGCCCCTCCTGATCCCTGCAACGGTTTCAGAACTGCACAGCCGTTCTGCTCCTCAATAAAGGCTTTAATTTCACTGCGGTCCATGGTTATCAGGGTCTGTGGCCGGACTTCCTCTGGAAAAAGCTGAAAATACATTTTGTTCTGAGCTTTAGACAGACCATTCGGATCATTCAGGACAATCACGCCACTACGCATAGCTGCCCGTCCGAAGATTATTCCCGCCGATTGCGCCCATGAACGGTATCCAACATCTTGAGAGGGATCATTGCGCAGCATCAATATATCAAGATCGTCTACCGTAATCAGCTCGCTGACCGATTTTTTTGTCCCGTGAAGGTCGTTGATAAAAGTGCTGGAGAGCTTGTATTTTTTACCGGTGACAGTCCTGGCCCGAGCATGAACTTGATCATGTGTGTTATATCCAAAGTCTCCAGATCCCATAAACCAGACCTGGTGTCCTCTGTTAACCGCTGACATGGCCAGCCGTATTGTTGTATATCCCGCCTGTTCTGTTTGAACATCATTTACCATAAATCCTATACGCATAATTATCTCCTTTTTGTAATTAAATCTTGTACTGTCATTCCTTGAGCGATCTCAGCTAGTTTGTCGATCGCCCTGGGGCTCCTCGAATATGTCGGTCTCACGGCTGGGGGTGTAAGTATTCTACGCAACAGCAGCTCCTCTATGACCGGCATGTGTTCGCCACCTATTTTTCCAGCAAAACAATTATCTAGACTTCCACCTGAACCTAAGTATTTTAACACATTGACAAGCCCGCGTAAATAGACGGCATCTTTAGCAAAACCACCACCTCGGAAAACTCTCATGGTGATTAAATAGGCGCTGCGTTGTGTTAATCCGTGTTCTTTTGTCAGTAAGCGGAATACTTCAACAAAATCGGCATTCGTGGTCATGGCATCAACGGCCAGCACGCGAGCTGCAAGAACATCAATTCTCTGCGGATCAAGACCGCCGCAAAGATATTCGGCTAATACAGCGAGTCCCTCCTGAAATTCATCATAGCGCGGTAGTCCTGCTGCCAGAAGCTTTAACGGCTGTGCCAACCCGTTAGACCATGTAAGTATGTGGGTGCCTACCTCATGCTGTATCAGAGCATCACAGCGACTCTCTGGAAATGCAGAGTTATTTCCAATGATTAATTCCCCCTGAGAAACAAGCATGCCTGCGTACATCTCGGAGCTGATGCGTGCTGAACCCTTAAAATCTTTGTTTTCCCGCCGGTAAAAATCCAGTTCGTTATTCACCCTCATGAGAAAATCATCAGCAGTTACCTGATTTTTCCGTGATGAATTCTCTCTGCGGTGGTGAGAGTTTCCTAGAAGATCAAGAGCCAGCTTGCGAAGATCCGGATTTACAGGTCCGTGCAGTTGCAGGCTTCCGAATTTAAATGATCCGCTATTAAGATCAGTCATCAGTGTAAGTTCTCTGTCGATCTCAAGCTGTTTGTCCAGAAACAGCCTTTGGAGCGTTGGGTCGTCAATGCGTTCTAAAGGAACGCTGAAAAGAGCTCTTTTAGTTTGGCTCGGATCAACGGGCCGGGGACGATAGAGAAAACGGGGAGGTTTTTCAAAATGGTTGCGACGGAACGCATTCCAGGCTGACTCTGTGTTGATGGGGGTCGTCTGCTTTAACAGATCAAAAGAGTTGCTTATTTTCGCAAGGAGTTCGTCCACTTCCCATACGGATTTAATCATTGCCCTTCGACCGAGCGTCTGGAAATGCAGGGGACGATGTGTTGTGTGTCTGTTTGTAAAAGCAAAGAAGGTCTGGTTCAAAGCGCGTGAAAACTGCCGTCGCACCGCTCTGTAGAGCAGGGGATATAGTTCAGTACTGTCCGGCTTAATATAAATAGGGGTAATCTCAAGTCCAATCCAGTGTATCCCGCTTTTTTTGAGAAGTTTTGTGGGTATACAGGGAAGGATTCCCGGAGGTGCAGGCTGAGATGTTTTCAGGCTTTGCACCTGAGCGCTCAGTTTTGATGTACGAATTCTGCACAGGCTGGTCTGTAATTGTTCAGTTGTTTCCTCTAGTTCGGAGTTCTTTGGTATGTGCACGTTGAAATGCGCCTGTGGCGGTAGAACCGGTATGCTTTCCGGCATTTCGCCCGGCCATACTTCAAGAATCAGAAAAGCGCCGAAACGTTCGGTCATGATCTCTGCAATGCAGCACAAAAGCTCAGATGTCGCTTTTCTGTGTTTTTTATCGCCCGATACAGAGAGGTAGGCGGTCTGCCCGGCCATCATCTTTACCATGCCGGTGTTTTCCACTCCACCTCTGTTTCTGTATACACATATAAACGGCAGCTGTCTGTCAATAAACAGGCGGCCGCTATCGGGCAGCGCCCGTCGGATGGTCTTGTTGCTGCGAAGCATATCTGCTATGCGTTTAGTTTGTGTTGAAGTCAGCCACATCGGGTCAGGGCCTTTCTGGCATTCGGTGTGGTCGATTTCAGCGCCTCCTGAATCAGTTTGTGCTGCATAGCAGAAACTTCACCGCTCCACTCATCCATCCAGAATTTTTTAAATTCAATGGCTACTGTACAGCCGCTCTTAGGGAAATGCTCATGGACAAAACAAGGGAATCCGCCCCCTTTAAATTTAATATTCTCTCGCACATCCAGATTTCTTCCTCCAAAATCAAATGCGCGTAGATCGGCAATTATCCCATCGACCACAGGTGCCCAAAGTTCCCGGTTCATTGTCCCGGTTCCAATATTAACCTCAGGGTTTATTGCAGCAGAAGCTTCCGGGCCGAGAGCTCCTTTGCGGCGATGATTATAGGAGTGCAGATCGTAAACGATAAATGAACCGAATTTCTGTTCCAGCCCTTTTAATAAATCGTACATAAACGAATAAAATCGATCATATCGTGCTAACGATTTTTCATAGGCTTTGGGGGGCAGGGAATTGTTCCATACTTTGATGGACCAGGAATCCTCTGGCTTAATGTAAACAGCGGTGTTGCGGCCCCTGTTCAGGTCTACTTCAAAACGGGAGTGAGTTCCGGTGATCTGTATGTCACCCAGAGTGGTCCAGCAGCCTGTATAGGGATCCTCTTCGCGGAGGCGTACCTGCTCATCAACGGCAAGTAAAGGAATCAGATCCCTTCGTATACTATGCCCGTTATGTAGGGCAACTGCTACAATAGGCCCCTTTTGGGATGGGATATCCATCTTCCATATATCATTCATGTTTTGTCATCGTTTGCTTGATATAGTTGCCTTGTCTGCGTGCAACGCACAGGCAGGCGGCTGAAAGCAACTTTAGTAGCTATAAAATCAACTCCTGTTATAAAAAACAAGAAATTAAGATGGCTGTTTTTATAAATCATTGTCGCATAAAAGGTTGAATATCCAATATCCAACAAGGAACTCCCAATATCCAAGGCAATAGTCGTTTCGCGCTAGCCTCTATCTTCGGTGGTCGTAATCAAAACTCTTCTTCTATGCAACGCGAAGCGTTGTTGACTAAACCAGCGATGCATATCACACAACTGTTCAATAAGAGAGAAAACATTTGCATATCATATAGGCTCAGTTTGGTTCCGGCACCGCTAGTTTAGCCTTATTATATTCTTTTGTGTTAATCGCGTCTATCCTCATCCATTGTTATTTTTAATATTTTTATGTTTTATGCGCAAAAAACCGTCTTTGGAGCTGGCTGAACACTCCATTATATGATACTCTTATAAATAAGTTTTTGCGTAAAAATTGGAGTTATAATGAGTGACGATGTTCAATCAGAAGAAGTTGTGGAAAAGGGCTTGAGCTATATCAATATCGAGGACGAGATGAGTGCCTCATATATCGATTATTCGATGAGTGTTATCATCGGCCGTGCTCTTCCTGATGCGCGTGACGGTTTGAAGCCGGTGCATCGCAGAGTGCTCTATGCAATGAATGAATTGCATAATAACTGGAATAAACCCTATAAGAAATCCGCCCGTGTTGTTGGTGATGTGATTGGTAAATACCATCCCCATGGTGACCAGGCTGTGTATGACACTATTGTCCGTTTGGTGCAGGATTTCTCTATGCGTTATCCGCTGGTGGATGGACAGGGTAACTTTGGCTCTATCGATGGCGACCCTCCTGCAGCCATGCGTTATACTGAGGTCCGAATGGACCGCCTGACCGATGAGATGCTGGATGATCTCGATAAGGATACCGTTGACTGGAAACCCAACTACAATGAAGAATTCATGGAACCGACGGTGCTTCCTTCCCGTCTCCCCAATCTGCTGTTGAATGGTTCTACCGGTATCGCAGTTGGTATGGCAACCAACATCCCTCCCCATAACCTCGGTGAACTCATCGATGGCATCACCCACTATATTGACAATACGGATTGTACTATTGATGATCTGATGCAGTTTGTCAAAGGTCCTGATTTCCCGACCGGTGCCACCATCTATGGACAGCGCGGTATTGAAGCCATGTATAAATTAGGGCGCGGTTCCATTGTGATTCGTGGTTGTGCCGAGATTGTTGACTATAAGAAAAAAGAGGCGATCATCATCACAGAGATCCCTTATATGGTCAATAAGGCTAACATGATCGAGAAGATGGCCGGCCTTGTTAATAATAAATTGATTGATGGCATCTCTGATATTCGTGATGAGAGTTCCAGCGCTGGTATCCGGGTGGTTATTGAACTTAAACGCGGTGCAATGGGCCCGGTTGTCCTCAATAACCTCTATAAACACACCCAGCTACAGAATACCTTCGGCGCCAATATGCTGGCCATTGATCAAAATCGTCCGAAACGCCTGACCCTGAAAGAGTTTTTCCGCTGTTACGTTGATCACCGTTTCGAGGTCATTACCCGCCGGACAAAGTTTGAGCTGGCCAAGGCCAAGGCCCGTCAGCATATTCTCGACGGACTCCTGATCGCTCTTGATAACATGGATGACATCGTTTCCATCATCCGTGGCTCCAGTAACCGTGTTGAGGCCAAAGACCGTCTGGTTGAACGCTTTAAATTTTCCGATCTGCAGGTTGCCGCCATTCTCGAAATGCGTCTCTATCAGCTGACCGGACTGGAACGCGAGAAGGTGGAGAATGAGCATAAACTGATCTGCGAAAAGATTGACTATCTCTCTTCCCTGCTGGCCGATCCTGCTGAAATCTATGATCTCATTAAAGCGGACTTGGCGACAATTAAAGAAAAATATGTAAATGGAACTGGTAAACGCTCTGATAAACGCCGTTCGGAGATTGTTCCGGTTGAGAGCGAGGTCAACCTTGAAGATCTGATTGCTGATGAACCTTGTGTAATCACACTCAGCCACCGCGGCTACATCAAGCGTGTTCCTTTAACTCTCTACAAAGAGCAGAAACGCGGCGGTAAGGGCATTGCAGGAGCATCTATCAAAGATGAGGACTTTCTGACAATGGTCTTCGTGGCTGAGACACATGACACACTCCTCTTCTTTACAAACTTTGGACGTGTCTTTGCGGCTCGTGCATTTGGAATTCCTGAAGCACCGCGAACCTCATTCGGTAAGCCGATTGTCAATATTCTGCAGTGTCAGGAGGGCGAGAAAGTTGCGCAGCTCCTGCCGATCCGCGCATTCGCTGAAGATGTGGATGTAATGTTCGCTACTGAACGCGGAACCGTTAAGAAAACCGCACTGATCGATTATAAGAATATCAATAAAAACGGCATACGGGCCATTAACATTCTCGATGACGACCGCCTTGTAGAGGTGCGCCTGACACATGAGGGTGATCATGTTCTTATGATTACCGCTCTGGGTAAGGCTATGCGCTTTGATGAGTCCGATGTCCGTCGCATGGGCCGTACCGCCACCGGTGTGCGCGGTATAAGACTCTCCGGTGATGATAAGGTGCGTAGCCTGGATGTTGTGGATAATGAAGCAACTCTTGTGATTGCAACTGAGAACGGTTACGGTAAACGTACGGAATTCAGCGGCTTTACCCCGCATAAACGCGGCGGCAAGGGTATGATTGCGATCAAAGATGATGATGGACGTAATGGTCTCGTTGTGGCTGCCCATGCCGTCAAGGATGGTCAGTCTATTATTATGATCACCTCCAAGGGAATGATGGTTCGTTCTCCTATAGATGGCATAAGCCTGGTTGGCCGCGCAGCTAAAGGCGTGCGTCTTGTGAGACTGGATAAAGGTTACACCCTCGTCTCTGTTTCAACAGTGGCCGCTGAGGAGGAGGTCGAAGTTCCTGATACCGAAGATGCGAATGCAACTGAAGGTACGGATGCTCCTGCTGAAGATGCTGTTGTCGTTGATCCAGCTGCTCAGGGTGAGGCAGCCCCGGTTGTTGCAACAGAAGAATCCGAAGATGCTGATGATTCAGATACACCGAAGGATGAGGCCTAATAACGCAAATACTAATTTGTGCGGTGCAGTATATTAATTAGTACACTGAGTCACTGAGTCACTCGGTCAAAAAAAATAGGCAAACACTGTTTAGCATTTTACAGTGGGGCGGTGCGCGGTTCTGAGAAGGGCGTGCACCGTTGCCATTTATAAGACACATACGCCTCATACGCCTCATACGGCCCATACGGACCATAACGCTGAATCGCCAAAACACATAACAAAGTTGCATAACGGGCTTAATGTAGAGTTGGCTCTATGAGCCAAAAAAACAAAGCACAAAGTTGGCTCCTGTTGCCAAATGTTACAAAGAATTATCTGAGAATTCGCTAATAAAACCCATGTCAGAAAAATCACTCATAGTTGAAAATCTTGTCTATGGCGGCTTTGGTCCCGTCTCATTCAATCTCGTGGCGGGAGAGTGTATTGGAATATTCGGTGAATCCGGTTGCGGCAAGACACGCCTTCTGAGGTCTATCGCCGACCTTGATCCACATCAAGGATCTCTCTCATTTAATGATGAGGATGCTCTTTCAATGCCTGCTTCCACCTGGCGGCGCAGGGTTGCTTTTCTTCCTTCAGAGAGCCAGTGGTGGCGTGACCGCGTTTCAGAGCATTTCCCATTGCCTCCTGGAGAGCCGGAGCTTGGCTCACTAGCTCTCCAACCAAAAATTCTCTCCGCTGAAGTCAGCCATCTTTCCAGTGGCGAAAAACAACGCCTGGCCTTGTTACGGGCACTTAAAAACTCTCCGGCTGTTCTTCTTCTTGACGAAATCACCGCTCATCTCGACTCCGAGCGTGCGCAACTGACCGAGAAAAAAATAGCCGCGCTTCAGTCAGAGCAAAATCTGGCGGTGGTATGGGTCTCTCATAATATCGATCAATTACGTCGTGTCTGCTCCCGAATTCTCTATATGGCGCAGGGTGGAACCATTGTGAAAGAGGAGCTTGTAAAATGATAGTCAATCTTTCATGGATGGATATCCTCCTGGCTGCACTGCCCTTTCTGGTGCTTATCGCTATATTGGGCTATATGCGCCTTGGAGTCAGTCGACAGCTCTTGATAGGTGTCGTGAGAACCCTGGTTCAACTCTCGCTTGTAGGTGCTGTTCTTACGGCCGTTTTTAAGAGTGATAATCCTCTCTGGACAATGGGTTTTTCAATGGTCATGATCTGTGCAGGCACCTATGAGGTTACCCGGCGTCAGATCCGCAAGTTTCTCGGGGGATGGTCGATTGCCCTCTCTCTGTTGGGTTTGCTCACCGCCGCAGTACTGTCCACCGGTTATGCACTGATGGTGGTTGTGGATGTTTCGCCCTGGTGGAAAGCGCAATACGCAGTTCCGCTGCTGGGTATGATTCTAGGCAATACAATGAATGGGATCTCTTTAGGCCTCAACACCCTTACCACAGGCGTCTGGCAGCAGCGGGCGGTTATTGAGAGTCGTCTTGCTTTAGGTGAACCAGCGCAGGATGCCGTTAAGGATATCAAACGCGACTGCCTTCGTAATGCTCTGACACCCATAATGAATGCACTTGCCGTGTGCGGAGTTGTCAGCCTCCCCGGCATGATGACAGGTCAGATCCTGGCCGGTAACGACCCACAGGTTGCTGCCCGATATCAGATGATGATCATGTATCTTATCGGCACCGGCTGCGCCGCTGGCTGTCTGGTCACAGTGACAATGGCATCAAAACGCCTTTTCGATAAACGCGACCGCCTGCGCCTCGACCGACTACAACTGAAATAAAACAAGTTAGTGCGAGAGTGCTAAAATGCGAGAGTGCGCGAGTTTAAGAGGTAGCGCCTTTGGCGCGTTAGCAATGTAGGTCCGATTTCCAATCGGACATGTCCGGTTGGAAACCGGACCTACTTTAGATACCGCTCAATAGACAACTTCTTGGAAAGAACAATTAATTGTTCTTCTAGCCATATAAGCGGCTAATACCATCCAACTCAGGCGCTAGCCTGCTTATAAATCGGCCCTCCATAAAAGCTGTTCCGTGCAACGGAACTTCCTGATTCGGTGCGCCGAATCAGAGCCCTTTAAACGCCCCCACCATCTTGAGCAGTGGTGACTGCTTCATCCGAATTGCATCTTCAGGACAGACCTCGTGGCAGCAGCTGCAGGTGATGCATGTCTTTTTATTGAGTAGCGGTGCTTTGACCTCCTTGTTAATAGTCAGTGCTTCAACCGGACAGGCCTTAACACACAATCCGCATTTAATGCATTTCTCCTTTGAGAATACAGGGCGCACCCAGACTAGCCCCATGGCAACCTTGATCAGCGAGGTCGGGACCAGGTTCAGCAGATGTGCGCCGGCTGGAATCTTAAAGCTATCAACCTTAATAACATCTCCAGCAACGTGAGGTTGATTCTTCTTAATACCAGCGTCGGTTAGATAGGGGACCTGCTCCGGCAATATTCTGAGTGTATGACAGATGGCAATATCCATTGCAAAGGGATTGCGGGATGCCGCGATAAACCCGAGTTTAACTGGGGTTCCGTTGGCGGGGCCTTGTCCCTCCATTCCAATAACGCCATCCGCTATGCTCCAGACCGGTGGCAGGCAATCATGAATGGTTTTAACAAGAATTCCAAAGTCATTGACCTTGGGATGATTGCGGTGCAGGGTGGTCTTGGTATAGCCGGGTATAACTCCATAGAGGTTTTTCACCGCAGCCGTCAGTACCGTCAGAGAGTGACTTTTCACCTTGGGTAGACTGATAATCAGATCTGTTTCCAGAGCTGGTTTGGCAATGGCTATCTCATATCCATCTTTATGAATGATCTCTGTGCCCGCCTGTTCAAAAGAGATAAGGTTGACCTCCTCTTCCCGGCAGACCTGCTCAAGCCCGGTTTTCTCCCAGACCGCTTTTAGATTTGCTGCGCTGGCGGGACTGTCGCCAACCGTGATATCCGCTCCGCACTTTCTTAGATTGCGGATCACCTGTCGTAAAACTTCAGGGTGGGTAGTCACTGCCTGTTCAGGCAACCGGTCAGTTAGCATATTGGGTTTGATCAGAACCTTCTTGCCTGAAAGAGTTTTCTCCGAAAGCCACTCCGCCTCATTAAATACCCGCTCAATCGCTGTTTCCAGAGCATTTCCGTAATCATCACACGTAACCATCAAAACTTCATTCATGCGTCTATTGTAGCGGAAAATGCTGAAGTATCCACGCATAAAGATGTGTTCTGTAAGATCTATAAGGCTTCAAACAATCAGTACTTTCTTGAAGCTGAAAATTCACTCAATTATTCATGGAAAATATAATAGGAAGCCCTATGTATCTTTGCCATTTACTAAAATGGATGCCCTGAGCGTTCTAAGAAAATAATTTTTTTTTTGACATGTATCATCAGGCATTCTTGATTTTAGGTAATTCCTTAGTATTGCTTTAAAGTATAAAGATATATGACTATAAATAGTCCATATTTAATCTAAAGTTTCAAAAATATGTATTTCCATACGACTTTATGTTAATGCTGCGCATGTTTTAACAGTCTTTTTATAATTATAAACCGGTAGTCATGACAGGCTATTTATCTATATAATCTTGTAATACTATACTGATTAAATTAAAAAAAGGGTGTTGCCGGGCGAGCAAAAGTGGAAGGTTTGGGGCGAGCAAAAGTGGAATGCACAATGATGTGCAGACCTTGCTTTTATTGGGGTTTGACGAAAAGTTGTCCAGTTTTGCTCGCTCGGAGGAAAAAGAGGGGCCTCGCGCTCTGTCGGCTGTCCCCGAAGGGGCGGCGCTAAGCGCCGAAGCCGACAGAGCGCGAGGCCCCTCTTTCTAAAATAATTTTAATGCGATAATATCGCATGATGAAACAACAACAGCTCAAGAATCGCCTCGGGACAGAGGCTACTGAACGTATCATACGCCGTTTCAACGACGGCAAAGTATCACTAGCGGAAGCTCAGGAGATACTCAACATTGGAAAGTCCCAGGTGTACAATCTCCGCACGAAGTGGCTGGCATCAAAGAAGTCTAATGACTTCCTTGGTGTTTCAGGAGGGGATCATACACAGGAATGGCCTCCGGAATGCGTCGAACATATGAAGGTCATGATCGACGCCTCTAAGGACGACGGTCCTAACTTTGCACTGTACGCTGACGAACTTGAACGTAAATTTACGTTTAAGCGGGATCGTTCTAACGTGCGGAAATGGTGCGAGAAAAACATTATGCCGCTTATGCGCAGCGTGTTCCCGATCGAGAAGACACCGGCACCGAGTCGGTTGAGGCGATGGGAACGCGCAGCGTACGGCGAACTCTACCAGCATGATTCAACGCCGCGTCATATATGGGGCGCGAAGGAGGACTATCAACACATCATCCTCTCGCTCGACGACGCGACGCGGAAGGTTATGGCCAGCCGTGTCTGCGAACGAGAGACGATCCCCGAACATTTTGCCATGCTCGAAGAGTCGTTTCTCAGGTACGGAATTCCCGAAGCGTTTTACACGGACGGCTTCACAATGTTCGGGCACGAGGGGGAGGATATCAAGACGCAATTCGGCCGCATGAGCCGTGCCTTCGGAATCAACCACCTGATTGCACCCACGCCTCAGGCTAAGGGAAAGATCGAACGCGCTATGCGCACCTTCCAACACCGCCTTGTCGTCACTCTACGCGCGGAAGGTGTCGACAACGCGACGCGGGCAAATGCAGTGACTACAGCTCATTGCGATTTCTGGAACGCGAAGCACGAGAATGAAGAAACCGGCATGGTCCCGGACGAACGTGTCCGGGTGCTGATTGCAGCGGGCAGAAATTGTATGAGAAATACACCCGATAAACGCGTACTACAGCTGTTTCTCTCTCAGCATGTTTCAAGACGTGTTGAAAGCGGGTGCAGAATCGATTTCATGGGAAGGAAATGGAAGATCGCCCAGACACTCAGAAAAAGAGTCTGGCTGGCAGTTAGGTCTGTTGAGAGAGGTTTCTACGTTCTGGAGACCCAACCGGATCCGACAAATCCAGTCGTGCCACGGGTACTGGCACGCTACCAGTTCTGAAATGGAGCCAGGTTTCGGTTCTCCGTAGTTTTCTGTCGGTAGTTCATCGCTATCGTAATCGCTATTGATCAAAGCAATCGTTGGTTCTGTTTTTCGATACCGATACCGATACCGATTGCGATACCGCAAACATAGACCAGGATGCACTTTGCTTGTATATAAAATGCGTTAGTAGCACAGCCATTCAAAGCAAATTGCGTAGCAAACATTAAAGACAACAGCGTAACTGCCCACAAAATTCTTCGAATAACCCAAATTTCCTTGAGAATCCGTTTTATGTGTAGAGAAGCTCGATTCGAAGTGCGGATGAGACTCGACGGTGTCTCTCTCGTGCCTGAGCTCGCATATGAAACGGACCTTCCACTTTTGCTCGCCCGAGAATTCCACTTTTGCTCACCGCCCAACA
>JAQIBS010000188.1 GCA_027858965.1 Kiritimatiellia bacterium | reverse complement strand
GTTGATGATGATTATCTTGCTTGTACCCGGTTTGCCTTAGAGCATGATGATGTCGATAGTGTTCTGCTTCTTTTTCTGCCGTTTATCCCTGCCATCACATCCGCCTTGCCGCCGCAATTGGGATACCTTCAAAAATTATACGATAAACCAATTGTTTGCTATGTCCCGTATTTGCCGAAATTCGGCATTTTTATTGAAGGCTTTGAGATGCACGGCATCCCGGTAACCCATTCCATTGATCAGGCAGTGTTTATGCTGACAGCCATCAAAAGGAGGCATATATGAACCAGGCCGCAATGCAGATACCGGAAATGATCCGGAGATCAAAACCGTTTGGCTGGATTCTTGAACCTGAAGCCAAAAAACTCTTACAATCACATTCCATTCCCACCACCAACTTTGTGTGGATCAAAGAGCGGGAAAGCATTACCGAGTCAATGGCGACACTCACCTATCCGGTGGTATGCAAAGTTGTTTCACCGCTGATCCTTCACAAAACCGAAGCAAATGGTGTCATTGTCGGGATATCCGATGAAAATTCCGTTTTTGAGGCATTTGACCGTTTCTCCGTTTTAGACCGGTTTCAGGGTATTCTGGTTGAAGAGATGGTTGAGGGGCTTGAATTGATTATTGGTTCAAAAAATGATGCACAATTCGGCCCGGTTGTTCTGGTCGGAATTGGCGGCATATCGGTTGAGGTCTATGAGGACATCGCCATCCGGCTTGCCCCTATATCCGCCAAAGAGGCCGCAGATGCGTTAAAATCACTGAAAGGCGCTGAATTACTCAGTGGCTTCAGAGGTCGGCCTGCCGTGGATCTGGAACAACTATCCACAATGATTGAACGGTTTTCAAGACTTGCCTATGAATTAAAAGATGAGATTGAATCCATTGATTGTAATCCGGTGTTTGCCGATGCAAATCATGTCACGGTGGCTGATGCCAGGATGCTTTTGAAGGGTGATTGAGCCTGGGTTGAGAAAAAATCCTCTTAAGGCTCAAGAGCAGACTTCACGTGACCCGTATTTCCTTTGATGAGATTGAAAAAGGGTCCAACCAGATAGTAATGAAGAAAACAAAGTGAAGCTTTGAATTCAGAATACAGAAGTCAGGAGCCAGAAGAAAACAGATGTCGATTTGCTGCAATTCATCCGTTCTTGAACGGAAAGCCCCTTAACTATGGATTTCCTGTCATTGCGAGAGAGGTACGACCGAAGCAATCTCATTATAGGCAGGGGATTACTATCGAGTAGGAGGAGCCCTCGCGGGCTCCGTCCTCTCACAGAACCGTGCGTACGGGTCCGTACACGGCTCCTCATGTCATCCTGATCCATTGATCGAGCGAAAACCACTGGGGCTGGCCCTCTTCTGATCTAATCTTCTGTCCCATTTGATTTATAAACCATGGTACCGAATATGCCTTTGCCATAGCAAATTTACCTGAAATCGCCCAGCGGCCATCGTTATTATAAACAGTATTGGCCGCATACGAACGACTCAGTCCACGTTTGATCAGCTTGTTGAATAAATGACGCCTTTTCTTTTGTTGCCCAACGATTCGGGACCTTAGTCTCCTCCTTACATGGGCTTCTATCTTCTTTAGCTGGCCTGGGTATTGAGTCATACTGTAATACTGTGACCATCCCATGTACCATATATTAATCCTTTTTATGGTCTCTTCCAGCGTTATATGCGTCCCACGTGGTGTCAGATCTTTCACTTTTGTCATTGCTCGGTTCATTGATACCACCGATATGGCAATCGTTCCTGCAATAATGGTCAAGCCAAGGAATTTAACATATTTGGACAAAGCCACTTTGCTCTTTTCCTGATTCACCACAAGCTTCAACTTGCTACTGATAAACTTGCTGATGTTGAGCATTACCCGCTGAGCTGCCTTCTGACTGCTAACGAATATGTTACAATCATCTGCAAAACGACAAAATTCAAGTCCCCTGCTTTCCAGTTCTTTATCGAGCTCGTCGAGTACCACGTTACTAAGTAGCGGACTTAACGGCCCTCCCTGGACGGTTCCCTCATCTGTAGGAATGTAGAGACCATCTTTCATCACCCCACTTCGCAAAGTCATTCCAATTATACGCAATATGCGTTTATCGGATATGTACTGTGCCAGCCGGGAGACTAACCGATCGTGATTAACTCGATCAAAAAATTTCGAAAGGTCAATGTCAACCACGTACTCTTTCCCCGTATTTACTATTTTCTGGGCGGCCTCCACTGCCTGACGCTGGTTGCGATTCGGCCTGAAGCCATAGCTGTTCTCCGAAAATAACGGATCAAGGATCGGTTCTAAAATCAGTTTCAGAGCTGCTTGCACAACTCTGTCACGGACACAAGGTATCCCTAACAATCTGACACCTGCATTCTTTCCCGGTTTGGGTATCTCCACCCGAAGGACTGGAGATGGCTTATATTCCCATCCCTTTATCTCTTCACTGAGTCGCCTCAAGTTGCTATCGAGGTCGGCCTCAAATTCTTTTATGGTGATACCATCATTGCCGGGAGCCCCTTTGTTCTTCTTCACTGCTCTAAAGCCTTTATACAACAACTCTGTTGAATACAGTTTCTCGAAAAGGCTCCTTTTATCAACGAATAGTTCCAGTTGCTCCATTTCTCTTCTCTTGCATCACCACTTCATTGATCCGCGCAATCCCCGTTTGACATTGGTTATACGTTCCTTGTCCGGAAATTGTTCCTATGGCTGATCTCGTAATGACAGTTTCTAATGGTTTATGAAACGCGGATAACATGTTCCACCCTTCGCCTCCATCTGATATTAATCCATCAGACACTTACGTATAGTTTTACCCTCTGTTCCGGTCACCCGGATCGTCGTCGGCAATACGTTTTATGACTACTACGGCTTCATCTGTAGACCCCCTGCCCATAACGGTCACATCTCTGCTCCGCTTAGGAGACACTGTCGCAGTTACAATGCTCCAGCGCAGGCGGCCCTTCACCGGGTAAGATCGATAGCTGTTTCATTGCCCACCTACCTCCTTTACCCACAGGGATACGGAAAGGATATAGGGCTTTGGCAGTCCAAGGCGCCTCGCCCTCCCTGTAAGCCTACCAGAGGTTCACACCGAGTTTAGGTGGCAATTTCGGCTACGGCTTCCTTCAGATCCCTCATTGGCTCTAACATACCAACATCTCCCTCGTCGGGCAGCATGTGAGAGTTTCTTCGGGCACCCTTGCCTTCACCTACTTGTTACCTCCTTTCAAGGTCCAAGACTGGATTTTCACCAGTTAGTTATCGACCATGCCGGTCGCACTCGTCGTTCGTTCCTCTCTCCTCGTAATGACAGCCTGAAGTCAGGACGTTCATTCAGCGACTATTTAATTTATTTTCTATTTTTGTACCCATTCACGGGGTCGAAATTATCAGATTTTCATAAACCATTGGCTTGTAAGCGTTTATAGGGTGCCGCAGATGCGAGGCGTCGGGCACGAAGACGTACTCGTCGTACTTCAAGTGCCCGGGAACAAAGCAGATGCGGTGCCCTGTGAACGCTTACCTATTTTTTAACTGAGCCGAAGTCAGACACCTTGCCTTAAAAATCAAGTTTTCACTGGCTAAACCGCCCCTATTCCTTTTGAGCAGTAATCAAAAAAATCGGGAATTCCGCCTCTTCCCCGGTCACAACGTTTTCTTTTTTCATCACATGCGCGGTGGTTGTCTTGATGGCTGTGAATCCTTTTTG
>JAQIBS010000165.1 GCA_027858965.1 Kiritimatiellia bacterium | reverse complement strand
CTCGATTCGAAGTGCGGATGAGACTCGACGGTGTCTCTCTCGTGCCTGAGCTCGCATATGAAACGGACCTTCCACTTTTGCTCGCCCGAGAATTCCACTTTTGCTCACCGCCCAACATTCATTTTTTGAATCCTTGACAACTTTGTTCTTCAGATCATAGATGATATAGCTGTTGTCATTAATCTGCAAACTACCTTTTTCTCCGTAGAAGACGGCGGCAACGCCTTTGCCGTCAATAGTCCTGCCGTTACAACTACGCCCTTCCCATGAAATGGTTTTTTTATCGGCAAAGTCCAGATTGATTATCTGGGTGTCCGGTGTTTCCCAGTCATCACCGGAATAGCGGTAGCGGCCGCCGCTGGAATTGACCTTTGTGGGATAGTCCACTTCAAGTCCCCAGCGCAGGAGATCAACCATGTGAGTTCCATTATTGAGAGCTTCGCCTGTGCCCCAGTGCCACATCCAGTGCCAGTTATAATGCACGATATTATCTTTATACTCTTTTCTCGGGGCAGGTCCCTGCCATAGATCCCAGTTCAGCCAGTCGGGCGGTGCAACTACCTTGCCCGTGCCAATCGGCCCCCGGTTGGCGGCATACCATCCCTTGCCGAAATAGGCACGACCGATAGCCCCGCTTTTCAGCTCGGCAATTGCCTTGATTACATTTGGCCATGAACGACGCTGGTTTCCCATCTGGACTGTCAGCTTGTATTTTGCGGCGGCATCCCGCAGGATTTCCCCTTCAGCCGGATTATGACTGCAGGGTTTTTCCACATAAACATTTTTGCCGGCCTGCAGGGCCAGGAGTGAGGCCGGTGCGTGCCAGTGGTCGGGCATGGCGATTACAAAAACATCCACATCTTTGGATTCAAGGGATTTACGGAAGTCGCCAAAGCCTTGTACTGTGACATCTTTCTGAAATTCAATCCCTTTGATGCATTTGGTGATGGCGCGTTTATCGACATCGCATACATGAATAACATCGCAGTTTTTCTGGTGGGCAAAGTTTTTGGCAAGAGCAAAGCCACGTGAGTTGACTCCGCCAACGGAGACTCTGATCTTCTCATTAGCTCCTATAATGCGACCATAGCTCTTGGCCGTAAAGCCGGGTGCAATGCCTCCTACTGCAATTAAGGCAGAGGTGCCAGCTGTTTTCTTAATAAAATCGCGTCTTGTGTTTTTCATGTATTTTCCCCTTTTGATGATTACTAAAAAGAATATCAGAATGCAAAGATGAGTACAATGAAGCGTTTAAGAATAATTCGGCGCACCGAATTATACAATTCCGCTACGCGGAATAGCAGTATTGAGGGCCGGTTTATTAGCAGACCCGCATTCACGGGACTGATATTGCTCAGAAAAGTGATAAGAGAGATTGGTTAAAAGGGTTGAAGGTTAAAAAAGTTGAAGTTTAAGTCATATGTGCTCTTCCTTAAACTTAGCACTTCAACTTAAACTGCCCTGACGAGGAATGTTTTAAGTACTTCTGGGCGCTCGCAGAGCATGTAAATTTGTCGTTTAAGAGTATCCGTTTAAGGGTATGGGTTAAGTGATCCGGTTAAGTGGATAGACGTTTAAACGCCACTCTTACTCGGTTTACACTTAAATGAACCACTTTCATCGGTTAAGATGGAGCATAGTCAGATACTGAATATGACTGCCGCTTAGGTTGATGCGTATGCGCGGCTAAGTTCCGGCACTACCTGCCACATAGTATATCCACCGGTATCCGGTGGATGATTTTGCCCTGTATTTATTTATGTACTTGTTTTTTTGCCTTTATTAGAGTTTAATCAATCACAGTAGTTTGGTTTTACATCTGGTTAAGAGAGGGGAATAATATGAGGAGTTTGAAGTTTGTTGTTTTGTCGGCATTGTGCCTGGTTGCATTAGTGGTGCACTCTGCGGAGCTGCGTGCTGGAATTATCGGGTTGGATACATCACATGTGCTTGCCTTTACCAAAGCACTTAATGCGGAGAATCCAGAGCCTGGATATGCCGGGGTGCGTGTGACGGTTGCCTATCCCAAGGGAAGTCCTGATATTGAATCCAGCACCAAGCGTGTGCCCGGATATACCGAGAAGGTTAAGGCCATGGGTGTTGAGATCGTGGATTCGATTGATGAGATGCTTACAAAGTGCGATGTGGTTTTTCTTGAATCTAACGATGGACGTCCGCATCTGGAGCAGGCCATTCCTGTTTTCAAAGCCGGAAAACCGGTTTTTATTGATAAGCCGGTGGCGGGAACTCTGGCGCAGTGTGTTGCCCTGTATGATGCCGCTGCACGTTATAAGGTCCCGATGTTCTCCGCCTCCTCACTGCGCTATACAGTCAAGATGAATGAAATCGGCAGTGATAAATTCGGTCCTGTGAAGGGGGCTTTAACCTACGGACCATGCGCACTTGAAAAAACGCATCCCGATCTTTTCTGGTATGGTGTTCATGGTGTTGAGATGCTCTTTACGCTTATGGGACCAAAGTGCGAGAGTGTCGTGCGGTCCAGCAGCCCTGCTGCAGATGTGGTAACAGGAATATGGGATGATGGGCGAATCGGCACATTCAGAGGTAATCGCAACTGCAAATATAATTTTGGAGGCAGTGCCTTTTTTGATAAGAGCGTGCAGAATATAGATGACTATAAAGGGTATGGAATGCTGCTTGAAGAGATTGTGAAATTTTTTAAGAGCGGTGAGGTGCCGGTCAGTGCGGAGGAGACCATCGCGATATTTGCCTTTATGGAGGCCGCCGATGAGAGTAAGCGTCAGGGGGGCATACCGGTTAAGATTGCTGATGTCATTGCTAAAGCGCGTGCTGAAGCGGCCGCAGGGTTGTAGAACGTGTCTCTCTCTCGAATACGGGAGGGTGTATGTGGGTTAATCGAAATGCGCGGCCTTTCTCTTCGAGAAAGAGCCACGCCCTACACGATGCGGGTTGAAGAGGTTGAAGGTTGAAGAGGTTGTAGAGGTTGAAAAATTACCATTTTTGATACAAGTAACAAACCAGAATCGTAATCGTAATCATACTCGTAATCATTTTCGCGATCTTTGTCGATTAGGATTACGATTAGGATAATGATTAGGATAATGATTAGGATTGGTAAAAAGATAAAAGGGTGGAGTAAATATGGCTGAATCGGGAATTGCATTGGCTGACTACGCGGTAGTGGTCAGTTTCTTTGTTGTGATGATCTCTGTGGGAGTGTTTTTCGGACGTAAGCAGAAGAGCGTGACGCAGTTTTTCGGGGGTGGCAAGCAGGTGCCGTGGTGGTTGAGCGGCATCTCGTTTTATATGTGCAGTTTCAGCTCGCTGGCCTTTGTGATGTACTCGGCGTTGGCATATAAGTATGGCTGGCTGCCGGTGACGGTCAGCTGGCTGAGTGTGCCGGCCGTCCTGCTGGGAAGTTGGTTCTTTGCCGCTCGCTGGAGGCGTGCCGCTGAAACAAGTCCTCTTGAGTATATTGAACGCCGTTATGGCAATGGAATGCGCCAGGGGCTTATGTGGCTGGGTCTACCGATGCGTGTTCTGGATGACTCCTTTAAGCTGCTGGCGATCGGTACGGTTGTAGGGGCCGGTATGGGCTTTCCTTTAAAGGGGGCGATCATTGCCTCGGGGTTGATTATCCTGAGTTACACATTTATGGGTGGTTTGTGGGCCACGCTGGTGGCCGATTTTATTCAGTTCTTTGTTCTGTTGCTGGTGGTGTTGGTGCTTCCTTTTCTCTGTCTCTCTAAAGTGGGCGGATTGAGCAGCTTTATTGATCAGGTGCCGGAGGGATTCTTTGACTGGACCGCAGGGAAATATACATGGGGCTACATGTTCTTTTTCTTCCTGATGATATTTTCCAATCTGGCGACCTCCTGGTCCATGGTGCAGCGCTATTATTCAACGCGTAGTGAAAAGGATGCCCGCAAGGTGGGCTATTTTGTGGCAGTGCTGCTGTTTATCGGTCCTCCGATCTTCTTTCTGCCGGCAATGATTGCGCGGGTTATTATTCCGGATATTCCGGCTGACAGAATGAATGAGGTCTATGCCCTGATCTGCCGGGAGGTCCTGCCAACCGGATTTATCGGATTGTTGATTGCGGCAATGTTCTCCGCGACCATGTCAACGCTGGCCGGCGATTACAACGCCACGGCATCGGTTCTGACCAACGATTTTTTCAAGCGTATGATCTCGCCGAATGCATCGCCCCGTCAGCAGATGTTTGTGGCCCGTGTGGCCACTATTTTTATGGGCAGTGCGGTAATTGGTATCACCTTTGTTATGCAGAGTGCCCAGGGGGCCAATGACCTCTTTGATGTCACCAATAAAATGTTCGGTATATTCCTGCCTCCGATTGCCATTCCTATGCTGGTTGGACTGATCACTCCGCGGGTATCACGAACCGGTGGACTGTGCGGACTGCTGGGGGGAATTACAGTTGGTGTGATTGTCTTTGTGCTGGGGGCCGGTTTATGGACGGGGTGTATTGAAAACCAGCAGTTCGGCTGGCAGTTCCTTGATGCCATAAATGCCGGTTCACCGTGGTTTCGTGGAGTCAGTGTTATTATGACCTCCACCTGTGTGGCAACCATTGCCGGGCTGTTGCTAGGAACCAGGTTGTTTCCTGACGATGCGGCACATCATGCCGATATGGAGCTGTTCTTTGAGAAAGTCGGCAAACCCAGCCCTGTGCTGCAGGGACCTCCTGCTAAAATTACATTTTTCCCATTGGTCTCGGGTGGTCTGGCCTTCATCGCTGTTGTATTGATTGTGGCCTCGGTGGCAACCCAGCCATTCAGAGAGGTACGCTTAAGCGTGGCTGGTGGTGTGGTGATGTTGGCGGTCTCAGCGCTGTTTCTGTGGATCTCATGGAAGAATAGAATCAGCGAGTAGAGAAGATGGGAAGAAGTGCGCGAGTGCGAAAGTGCGAGAGTTGGGGTGCGCTTCGTAGTTTTTTGTTCACGAAAGAACACAAGGAACGCAAAGATGTACTCTTCGTAGGATTACCTCGCAGAGTTGCAGAGGGCGCAGAGCTGCATTGAGGATCATGGGTATCCACTGGACAAATAACCAAAAGAAGGTGTAATGTTAGGTTCTTCCGACTTTTTAATGGGTGAATCATCGCTACTCGGTATCGGACTGCCTCCATGCGACATATCGCAACGGACTACACAATATGATTATTAGATTCCTGTTTTTATTGATATTATCGACTCTCATCACACACGCGGCCAACTGGCCAACCGTTAAAGGTTCAATACGTAGAGATGGAAGATCCTCTGAAAAATTGAGCTTTCCGCTGAACATTGCATGGTCCCACACCTCTGCCCATATTCCCACACCGGCATGGCCGGCACCGGCCAATATTAACTGTGCCACCGGACAGCTACTCGAAAATTCCATGACATACGACCGCTGTTATCATCCGGTTATAGCTAATGGAAAACTTTATTATGGATCATCAGCAGATGATTCCGTCTACTGCATTAACGCTCTGACAGGAGATCTTGTCTGGAAATTTGTAACTGGTGCCCCCGTAAGGATAGCCCCGGTCATATCCGGCAAATCTCTTTTCGTAGGATCAGATGATGGAAACTTATACTGTCTGGATGCCGATACAGGAAAGCAATTATGGAAATACAGGGGAGGACCCGATACAAGTGTGCGGACAAGAATGTTTATTGGAAATGGACGCATGATATCACGCTGGCCGATTAGATGCGGCATTGTAGCTGATAACGGCTCCCTCTATTTCACCGCAGGCCTTTTTCCCGTACAGGGGGTGTTTCTGCATGCTTTAAATATATCCGATGGTAAAGAGATATGGAAATCCAGAATAAATGTCTCTGCCCAGGGTCATATGCTGGCTTCCGGCGATACCCTTTTCATTACGACCGGCCGAAACACCCCGATAAGTTCTTTTTCCAGGAAAACAGGTAAAAAAATCAAAAATTACGGAAAAACAACTTCATGGGGAAAAGATCTCACAGGAGGTTCCGATGCTATCCTTATTGACGATCAGCTGATATCCGGGCCAAGTGAAGGCATACAGGCTCATGTTTACAACATCGAGGCGCCTGCCAGTCAGATTACAACATTGAATGCAATTGGAATCATCGCCGACGCAACCTCTATATATAGCGCTATCCCCTTGTTTGCTAGACAGGAGGTCTTTCAAATTAAATCTTTGAATCGCGCGATCAACAAAAAGAACCTTCAGATCAGGAGCGTTACAGACAAACTGAACGCTGAATCAAAAAAACTGAAAGCAGAACGGGATGAAAAAAGCAAAGATCTCAAAAAGAAGAAAAAGTCCTCCAAAGAAAAAATAGAGCAGATTAAGCAACTTGATATCGGAATTGCAAAAATGAATGCTGATCTCAAAGCGCTTGAAAAGAAAACAAAAGATAACAAATCATTGAAGAAAAATGCGTGGCAGTGGGAAACGAATGTAAAACGTCCATATTCACTGTTGTTGGATGCCGGATGCCTTTATGCTGGTTACGATGCATATATCTGCGCCTACTCTATATCCGACGGATCAGAACTCTGGAAACAGAATCTCAAGGGACGAGTTTATGGCATGGCCATCAGTGATGGTTCTCTGTTTGCATCAACCGATAGTGGAGCTGTGTATTGCTTAAGAAGTGATATCAAAAAAAAACCAGCTACACCTCAATCCAAACGTTTAATTCAGAAAAATCCCGCACTGCCGAAGATACTTAAAACCTCTCTCAAAAAATATGGATTGACCAATCTTCCCGGGTTCTGCCTGATTGTTGACGCAGTTGACGGGTCGCTTGCACAGGCAGTCGTAGCCTCTACTGGATATAGAGTCATCGCAATCTCCTCTGACTCCGGTGTAACCGAAAAACTGAGAAAGCGTTTTTCCTCAGCAGGCATTTATGGTTCCAGAGTGGTGGTGCACGAGATCACCACCCCTGGGTTGCCCTATCCTCCCTGTTTTGCCGACCTGATTATGAGCGAGTCTTCGTTTATAAATGGAAAACTTCCGCCTGACCCCAAGCAGCTGTATAGCTATGTGCGCCCGGATGGAGGAATTCTTGCCTTAACTCTGCCAACAGAAAAATCAACTCAGAAAGCGATTAAAGATTGGGGAGAACAATTTTCTAAAGAGTGGAGCGTGGTTACCTCAAAAGATTGGAATCACGGTATCTTTCGCAGAGCTCCATTGGAGGGAGCAGGATCATGGACTCATGAGTACGCTGAGCCCGGTGGCACATCAAGCAGCGGAGATACACTTGTTAATGGCGAGATGGATATACAGTGGTTCGGCGAACCTGGTCCCGGTGGAATGGTAGATCGGCACTTCAGGAATGTTCCGCCACTTTATATGAATGGGCGACTCTTTGTTCCCGGTAATAATTTGATCTACGGGGTTAATCCTTATAACGGTTCTGTATTATGGAAAACCGAGATTCCCGACTCTAGACGAACCGGCGCATTTCTTGATGCTGGCAGCATGACGGTTGATGAAAACTGCATATATGTCGCTTCTGCCGGAAAGTGCCTGGCGCTTGATGTTGAAAATGGTCAGCAATCTAAAACTTACCACGTCCCAGTAAAAAAACCAGGTGAGGCTGTACAGTGGGGACTCGTTGGGCAGACCGGCGATATCCTGCTGGGATCAACTTGTATTAAGGGCTCCTCCTACTCCATCCTGACAAGAGAGGCCAATAAATTTCTCTGGAGGTTGGGAATGTCTGTTGTCACCAGTGTAAATATATTTGCTCTGGACAAAAAAACAGCTTCAGAAAAATGGATTTATTCAGGCGGCAAAATCTTAAATAGCAGTATAGTCTTCAATGATCAAAAGCTGTATTTCCTGGAAGTATCAGGATCGGCTGCGGCAACTAACACCGTAAGTCGTATGAAAGTTTCCGAGTTGTTTGCCGAAGGTAAACAGGAAATCGTTGCTCTCTCAATTGAAACCGGCAAAGAAATTTTCCGAAGAAAAATCAATGCACTCAGCTTTACCGAGCCTGTTTTCCTGCAGATAGCTAACGGAACTCTGCTTTTAAGCGGATCCAAAGCGGAAAAGGGTGCCCTGCGATATAGCTATTACACATATAACGCTGAAACAGGTGCTGAAAAGTGGAACACCTCGCATGTTGCCTTTGAAAAAAAGGCAAATGATGGACATGGACAGCAGAATAGACATCCGGTTATTATCGATAATATCGTCTATGCCTGGCCTTTCGCATATAAACTCGATACAGGAAAAAAAGTTGAGAATTGGAAAATGGATCGTCGTGGTCATGGTTGTGGTGGAGTCTCCGCATCAGGCAACAGCCTGTTCTGGCGCGGTGGAAACCCATGGATGATCTCGCCGGAAAGCGGAGAAAGTGCAAAACGGCTGACACAGGTTACCCGCCCCGGATGCTGGATAAACATTATACCCGCTGGTGGACTGATCATGATTCCGGAAGCCAGTTCCGGTTGCACCTGCGGTTATTCAATTCAGACCTCACTTACATTTGGCCCAAGAGTAAAAAAATAATCCCAACCCCGGCGAAGCCAACCCACACAACGCAAAATCCGGAAACATCAGTATGAAAAAAGTTATTACACTCACATACCTCTGTTTACTCGCTCACCTCGCTCCTGCAGCGGACTGGCCAACCTATCGACACGATATCGCCCGCAGCGGAATAACGAAAGAGGAACTGCTTCCACCGCTCAAGGGAAACTGGCAATTCCAGCCGCAACATGCCCCCCGTTGTGCCTGGGGTGAACCTAACCCACGTGCTGTCGGTGGCTGGTTTCATCAGACCGAGGGGCGTCGTGTGCAGTTTGATGACACTTTTCATGTTGCGGCAGCTGGCAATCTAATTATATTTGGTTCATCAGCAGACGGATGCCTCTATGCCCTTAATGCAACTACGGGTAATATACAATGGAGTTTCATCTCAGGCGGACCGATCCGTCTGGCACCAACAATAGAGGGTGATCGTGTTTACTTTGGTTCAGATGATGGATTCGCATATTGCCTGAAAATCAGCGATGGAACAGAGTTTTGGAGATACCAGGCGGCACCGGCAGACAACCAGCTGCTCGGTAGCGGACAGATGATCTCCCGCTGGCCAATTCGTAGCAGTGTGCTTGTCGACAAAGGAGTTGCCTATTTCGGCGCAGGTGTTTTTCCCGCCGAAGGTGTGTTTATTCATGCAGTTGATGCTCAGACCGGTTACAGGCTGTGGTGCAATGACGAACGCGGAGCTCCACCACGGAGTCGCTTCTCCCCACAGGGATACCTACTCGCTTCTGAAAAAGCTCTCTATGTCCCGACCGGACGTGTATCCCCCGCGGGGCTCTCTCGAAAAGATGGCAAACTTCTTTATGAAACCTACTTTGAGCATGCTATCGGCGGAACATATGCTCTGCTGGTTGGCGATAATATATTCACCGGTACCAACGAAATCATGGGTTACAATAAAGAGACACGCACTCGGTTTGCATGGTTCCAGGCCAAACAGCTGATTGTTACTGACTCTCACTACTACCTTCTGGATGGAGTGAAGATGAGTGCTATCAACCGCAAAGATTATCCTGTAGCAAGTCTGCACCGTGAAACTCTGCGTGACCGGATGAACCGCGAACATAGGGATTCAGTAAAAGCAATTAAGAGTGTTGAGGGTGCCCGTAGAGCTGTAGAGAAAAGCCGCAAAACTCTGACAGAGATTAAGTCGGGGAAAAAGAAAGGCGATCAGGAAAAGATAGAGAAGCAGTTAACCGCCGATGAGAAAAATCTGAAAGAGGCATTAACTCACGAGGATTACACCAAACGGAAAAAGCTGCTAGAGGATATCAAAACAGCTGATGATGCAATTGCGGCCACAACAAAATGGCGTGTTCCAACAGAGTGCGCTGAGTCATTAATTATGTCAGGAAAGATTCTCTATGCAGGAGGAAATGGAAAGGTGACTGCTGTAAACAGCGAGGATGGAGAGAAGCTGTGGGAGGTTAAAGTAGTGGGCAAAGCGCGCGGTCTGGCGGTTGCCAATGGACGGCTTATTGTGAGCACCGACACCGGTGCGATCTACTGCTTCAGTAAATCCGGGCCGAAATCACCGGTTCTTGTTAAGCAATCGGTCGACCCTGATCCCTTTCCAAAGGATCAACTCACAGCGGTCATTGATGATGCCGTCACACGCATCCTGGATGCCTCTCCTGCAACCAACGGATATGCCCTCGTTCTTGGAAGCGGTTCAGGGCGTATGGCCTTTGAGCTGGCAAAGCGCACCGATTTAATCATCTATGGAGTGGAAACCGACAGCGAAAAAGTTAAAGAATCACGCCGCAAACTGCAGTCAGCTGGTCTTCTTGGCACCCGCATCCGGATTGATCCGGTTGAAATCGGCTCTCACAAACCTCTGCCCTACTCCGACTATTTTGCAAATCTGGTTGTATCTGAGAGAGCCCTTACCGATGGAGCCTTCCCCGGTTCAGCTGCAGATGTGTTCCGGATGACGCGTCCGATTGATGGGATGATCTGCATCGGTGCCCCTTCTGCAGCAAGCCGGAAACCCGGTAAAAAAACTGTGCCATCTTTGCGTAAGTGGGCCGCACAATCAAAGGAGTTTCAAAAGGCCGTTGTGACCGATACTGATGATGGCGTATGGCTAACGTTTAAACGTGGCATAATTCCAGGCGCAGGCAGCTGGACGCAGGAGTACGGAAACCCCGGAAATACAACCTGCGGTGATGACACTCATCTGACTTGCCCCTTAGGCGTGTTATGGTATGGAGACCCGGGACCGGGCCAGATGGCCGGACGTCACACTCGCGCATCGGCTCCCCTTTCGGCAAATGGACGCATGTTCATCCAGGGAGAGGGCAAAGGCTCAGTTGTAGGCAGGGGTAAAAATGTCGTCATGTGCTATGATGCATACAACGGGTTGAAGCTGTGGGAACGCTCCATTGACGGGGCGTTGCGTACGGTGATGTCCCATGACGGAGCCAATGCAGTTCTGAACAACGATAGCTATTTTATTGTGACCTCAGATGGCTGCATGCGTCTTGCGGCCGCCACCGGTGAGACTCAAACAACATACAGGCTGCCAGATAACAAAGACAAATCAAGTCGCTGGGGTTATATCTCTGTAGTCGGCAACCGGCTTTATGGAACGCGCACAGACAGCAGACGAACAGGCAATGCAATATTCTGTTTTGACGTACCTACAGGTGATCTGGTATGGAAATGCGAGGCTGAAAAGATACCACAGGGAGCAATCTCTATCGGCGATGGAAAGCTGTTCTTTGCCAGAGCGGATGTTACATCAAAGCAGCGGCTTGATGCATTGAGTGAGCTGCGTGGGGCAGCTGAAAAACTGACGGGCAAAGCCCGGGAGAAAGCCGACGAGGCTATCAAAAATGCAGATGTCCGACTCGTAACAGCTCTTAATGCGGAGAACGGCAAAACACTCTGGACTCACCCAATGGAATTAACCGGAGCAATCAGCCATGCCTACTGGTGTTCGCTGGGATCAATCTATAAAGACGGCGTACTCGTCCTCTTCGGCGTATATGCAGACGGCCACTACTGGAAGCAGTTTTTTGCAGGCAAGTTTAACTCTCGGCGAATCTTTGCCCTGGATGCACTGAATGGAAAGTCATTATGGAAGCAGAACATCGGCTACCGTGTGCGTCCGATCATCGTGGGCGACACACTTCACTCTGAACCATGGGCCTTTGATCTTCGCACGGGCAAACAGCGAATGCGAGTTCACCCAATTACAGGACGCGAAGATCCCTGGCAGTTTGCGCGTCCGGGACATCACTGCGGTTGCCCGGCTGCCTCTGAAAATCTACTGCTCTTTCGTTCATCCACGCTGGGATGGTACGACCTTGCCGGAGACTTTGGAACTCAGCACTTTGGAGGTCTACGGACAAGCTGCTGGATCAACTTTATTCCCGCCAACGGCGTACTGATGGTGCCGGAGGGAGGCTCCGGTTGTATGTGTGCATTCCCGACAAGCTGCACGGTTGTTTTCAAAAACCGCGAGGATAACCGCAGCTGGGGCTGCTTCAGTGCTCCCGGAGATCTGACCCCTGTTAAACATCTTGCAATTAATCTTGGTGCACCTGGCGACCGTAGAGCCCCGGATGGGACTATGTGGTTTGGCTATCCGCGTCCACGTGGGTCGCTTGTAATGAATTTTGACATAAATGCAAAGTTTTATTCGGCGGGCAGATATTTCTGTCATGATCCATTGATGTTGAAAATCGAAGGAGCTTCACCTCCATGGGTGGCCCGTTCGGGGATGCGAGGTGCAAAGCAACTGACACTTCCATTGATCAAGCAGGGAGAGGGCGCGGCCCGTTATACTGTGCGTCTGACATTCACCGATGTGGACAATGGAACTATAGGACAGCGTGTATTCAGTATAAAGCTTCAGGGAAAAGAGGTGGCAGCAGGTGTGGACGTTGTCAAGGATGCAGGAGGCTCTGCGAAAACAATCGTTAAGGAGTTCAAAGGCATTCATGTGGAGGAAAATTTGAATATTGAGTTGACCTCTAAAGTCCTCAAACCATCAACTGAGCAGATGCCGGTACTCCAGGGAGTTGAAGTTGTGCGTGAACGCGTACTCAGTGCAGGTGTGCTCCTGCCGCAAATTGAACTCTCCGATCCCCAACCTGAACAGCAGGGTGTGATCAAAATGTCAAATCATACAGACAAAGATTTAAAAGGCATACTGCATATAAAAGCCCCCGATGGATTTTTGCTGACTCCAGCAGAACACCCCGTCATCCTGGCCCAAGGTCAATCCTGTGAACTGCCTGTGACGGCCAAGGTTGTAAAAAAAGGAGAAGGAAAAATAACCACGGCCACCTTCTCTTTGATCAGCAATAATGGAAAAGAGGAGTGGAAAGGAGAAAGCTCAATTGATTATCTTGGTCCCTTAGGCCGTATACTCCTGAAGGTGGATAAGGACGCCTGGGTTATAAAAAAATTATCCGACAAAAACAACAGCACAGATGTTCAACTTAACATCGATGGAGGTAATTCGAAAGCTGGCGATGAAGCCCACGCCGTTGCATATCTCACATTCAAGCCGGTTTTCGAAGGGAAATTCATACGAAGTTACCTGCGACTCTACAACGCCGGAAACCCAACAGGTAACTCAGGCGAAATACGACTGGTCGGTTCGGATTGGTCAGAGAAAACCCTTAAATATGACAATAAACCTGAGCCGGGGCGTGTACTTGCAAAAATCGGCAGTGTCATCGAAAACCAGGTCGTCAAGCTGGACTTGCTCCTTACGGAAGAAGAACTCAAAGAAGCCGGAAAAAACTTGAACCTGGCCATCGTCCCCACCAGTAATGATGGAGTTAATTACATGA
Organism: Kiritimatiellia bacterium; assembly: GCA_027858965.1. Lineage (GTDB taxonomy): Bacteria > Verrucomicrobiota > Kiritimatiellia > RFP12 > UBA1067 > M55B167. The sequence goes on along the minus strand of JAQIBS010000165.1, from coordinate 271 downwards.
GTAAAGAGGGCAAAAACCCAGCTGAGCTGATTATCGAATATATGCCAGGAAAATGACTTAACGGGCGTAGAGGACATCAAGTGGCGGTGAACCTGTTGTGCGGGTCTGCGGACTTTATGTCGCTTGTGTCGTTTTGGTCTTTTAGCTTTATGTCGTTTCAGTCATTTTTGTCCTTTTTTCCATCGGGTTTACCGTCGTTTTGGTCCTTTTTTTCAACGCTTCAAAAAAAGTTAAGTTTTTATTCCTGTGACGGTTGACATAAGGGGGGGGG
>JAQIBS010000095.1 GCA_027858965.1 Kiritimatiellia bacterium | reverse complement strand
GCCTAACAGCCTAACAGCCTAACAGCCTAACAGCCTAACAGCCTAACAGCCTAACAGCCTAACAGCCTAACAGCCTAACAGCCTAACAGCCTATGGGACGCTACTGAAAAGATCAAAATTATAATGACAGATAAAGCAAAAAGATCCGCATGGGGCATCTTACCTGCAGAGTGGAAATCCATCTGCAAAGAGCTGGGACTTCCCGCATACCGTGCTGACCAGATAACCGTTGCCCTGCACCGTAACCTTGCCATGTCGTGGGATGAGGTGACCACCTTATCCAAGGATCTTCGGCAGAGACTCTCTGAAAACTTCACACTCGATCCATTGAAGATCGTACGGACCCATACCTCCACCGACGGGGTTGAAAAGCTTCTGCTGGAGTGTTGCGATGGAGAAAAGATTGAAACCGTCCTGATTCCATCGAAAGGCCGGGTAACCCAATGCATATCCACACAGTGCGGCTGTGCCTTTGGATGCGCCTTCTGCGCCAGTGGCATGGGCGGTATCAGCCGCGATCTCGATGCCGGCGAAATTGTGGCTCAAGTGGTCTCCGCCTGCCAGCTGATGCGGGAAAATGAGGACCTTGTGCCAGCCAAATCAACAGGCGCTCCCCGTCCCGGAAATATTGTTGTGATGGGAATGGGAGAACCCTTTGCCAATTACGACAATGTAATCAAGGCTCTCAAAATTTTAAACGACCAGCGAGGAATCAATATAGGAGCACGCCACATAACGATCAGCACCTGCGGAGTGATACCGGGAATAAAAAAACTGGCTGAAGAGGGGCTTCAGTTTGAGCTCTCTGTCTCTCTGCATGCCCCTAACGATCATCTGCGCAATCAGATCATGCCGGTCAACAAAAAGTGGCCCATCAGGGAGCTGCTTGATGTATGCAACGCCTACACCGCCAAAACAGGGCGCATTGTCACCTATGAGTACACCATGGTCAAAGATTTCAATGATGGGACAACTCATGCCAACGACTTGATTAAATTATTGAGGCAGTGTCACTGCAAGGTAAACCTGATTCCCTTGAGTCCCGTTGAGGGATATGCAGGAAAGCGTCCTGACGACCGGCGCTGCCTGGGATTCCTGGACTCACTGCATAAAGCAAACATGAACGTCACAATGCGCAAATCACGAGGTAAGGATGTCGACGCAGCCTGCGGACAGCTGCGGACAAACGTAGCGAATGAATAGGTGATGACTGTTGTTGCAGCGAGCGTTTAGTAGCGATGATTCACACTTGTCTCTTGTCACCAAACCTCGTAATATAATGAATAAGTTGCCTAATCCTGAAACACCTGTTGAAAACACTGACCTGCCATGTACAAAAAACCGGACAACAGTATAATTCCACAATCACCGCAAAAGCCTGAACCTGATAATACGGTTACAGGAACTGTTGAGTCGATCAGATACCGTAATGATGAAACAGGATACACCGTTTGTGCTGTCAAAACTCCGCAGAAATTTGGAATACCCGAGGACATCGTAACGATCGTCGGCAACTGTGCCGCTGTCTGGGAGGGTGAGGAGATGCATGCCGAAGGTAGCTGGATACGGCATCCATCGCATGGTCGTCAGTTTCAAGCAAACTCAATCACCTGTATCACCCCCACATCAGCTGAAGGCATCCGCCGCTATCTTTCCAGCGGAATGATTAAGGGCATTGGTGCCACATACGCAAAACGCATTGTTGATAAGTTCGGTTCAGAGACTCTGAACATTATCGACAAAGAGTCGGCACGTCTGGAAGAAATTGAAGGAATCGGACGAGGACGCCGTGAAAAGATCAAAGAGTCATGGAATGAGCAGTACGGCATCCGTGAAATAATGATCTTTCTTCAATCATACGGCATTGGCACAGCCAAGTCATCCCGCATATATCGGCAGTATGGCTGTGATGCCATCGCTATTGTCAAACGCAATCCCTACCGCCTCTGCGAGGATGTATGGGGCATAGGCTTCAAGACCGCAGACAAAATTGCCCTTAATGTGGGCATACCGCATGACTCGGAGCTAAGGGCACGCGCTGGGCTGCTCTACACCATCAAAAGTGAAGCCGACGATGGAGGCCACTGCTTTACGCTGGATGCGGACCTCCTGTTGCATGCTCAGGAGCTTCTTGATATATCGGTGGAAATCCTGGCCGATGCGCTTAACGCGGAGATTGAACGCGGAGTACTTGTGCGAGAGGACAACCGCATCTACCAGCGTGACATTTTCTGCGCAGAGAAACGCAGTGCGGAAAAGATCAGCGAGCTGTTGAACAGCAAAGCCTCCTTTCCCCCCATCAAAACAGATAAGGCCATTGAATGGGCTGAGAGCAAAATGGGGATCAAGCTGGCAGCCACACAGCTGCAGGCCCTTAAAAACGCATTAACGGAAAAGGTCTCTATCATAACCGGTGGTCCCGGCGTCGGGAAAACAACCATTATCCGTGCACTGACAGATATATTCAACGCTCGTAAACTCCATATTCATCTAGCCGCACCAACCGGACGCGCCGCCAAACGTATGGCAGAGGCAACCGGCTCTCAGGCTGTAACTCTGCACCGACTGCTGAAATATAATCCATCCCACCACTGTTTTGATTATAACCGCGAAAACCTGATTGAAGGCGACTGTTTTATTCTGGATGAAACATCGATGATCGATATACGTCTGGCAGAACATTTTTTACAGGCACTGCCGGCACACGCCACCCTGATTCTGGTGGGCGACATTGACCAGCTGCCCAGTATAGGCCCCGGCAATGTCCTGCGTGATCTGATTAACTCAGCTTCGATTCCCTACTGTCGTCTGGACATTATTTACCGCCAGGACAACAAAGGACTGATTGTAAAGAATGCCCATCGAATTAACTCCGGCGAGGGTTTTCTGCCTCAGCAGAAAGAGAGCGACTTCTATTTCATTGAGACTGATGAACCTCAATTAATTATTGATCGTGTGATTAAAATGATGATCAAGCGCATTCCCGGCAAGTTCGGATTTGATCCATTCACCGAAGTTCAGATACTCTCACCCATGCGACGCAATCTGCTGGGCACCGAGAATATCAACGATGTTATCCAGGCCGCGATCAACCCATCCGGCCCCTCATTGCAGCGAGGCTGCACCCACTACCGCAGCAATGATCGTGTTATGCAGATGCGTAACAATTACGACAAAGAGGTTTTCAATGGAGATATCGGTTTTATCAAAGAGGTAAACGAGAAAGACCAGAATCTTGTGGTGCTCTTTGATGGAAAACCGGTCAGCTACGAAAAGAACGAGCTGGATGAACTGGTAACGGCCTACGCCACCTCAATCCACAAATCACAGGGCAGCGAATATCCCGCTGTAATTATTCTACTGCACACCCAGCACTACAAACTGCTGCAACGCAACCTGCTCTATACAGCCGTCACCCGTGGCAAACAGCTGGTGGTTGTGATTGGCTCATCACGTGCGGTTAACATTGCCATTAAGGCAAATCAGGTGCGCGAACGTCGCACCACCCTGCGGGATAGAGTGAAGGGTGAAGAGTGAAAGGTGAAAAGTCAGTCGTCAGTGAGCGTATTTGTCCTGTCAACTGACAACTGTTCACTGTTCACTGTTCACTGTCAACTGTTCACTGTTCACTGTCAACTGTTCCCCCTTCACTTTTCAAAACCCACTCGCTCGCAATCTTCTGATCTGCATCAAGTTTGATTACAGCCGCTTCAGCCGCAATTGATTCCCCTTTAATTTTGATATTTTTTGTAGGGTCGGAGTTCAGGAAAACAGCGATTGTGCCACCATCGGCAGTGGGGATAGAGATTTTATATCCGGAATTTGATTTTTTTAGTTCGGACGCACCTTCAATCAACTGCTCTTTAAAATATGGACGCAGCACTGTCACAAAATCAGCAGCTGATGTTTTTTTAGCTGGCACGGCTGTCAGATGATGCTCAACCAGTTTAATGCGCGGCCGTGGCGGCGTATCATACTTATCGGTCTGACTAACCTGCAGCTTTTCAGGATAAAGAAACTCCACCTTGCAGCCACCCTTACTATTGACAGCACGGATATCTTTTTGCCCTTTAATCGTCATCTCCCGGGATGTATGCAAGTGCCACTCAAAAGAAGCCTCTTCCGGAGCCTCAACGGAATCCCAGATCACAATAGCATCCGGCTTAACAAATAACATACGCCGGGTAAAGCGTTTCATTTTGCCAGCATACGCCTCAGCTGCCTCTCCCTTAACATAATCAAACTCAGGTGTTGTTTCAAAACGGGTAATTTGACCAATGGCATCGGCCCGGCGCCGCCCCTGGCTCTCCCCATTCACCGTAATGCAGTTATCGCTCTTGGTATGCCACATCCAGTTTTTATGATGATCGCTGCCATAACTGTCTCGTTTACCGGAGCGAAGAAAAAGGCGTTCCCCGCCTATATAAAGCAGGAAAGAATTCTGGGCATTATAACCGTGACTCTGAGTTCCAAAGAGGCTGGATTTAAAGTGCAACTGAATATTTTTTAAGGCATCGGTCAGATCCGTATTCATATATGCCTGTCCAATTCCTCGGAAGATGCGGGATGAAGGCAGGTCGGCAGCTGATTTTGCACTCACCTTTGGAAGCGAGCTACGCATAAAGCCGATATAGTTATCACCAAATCCCTTTTGTCCGTGTTTATCCGCATACCACTGCCAATAGGGGTTATTGGCCTGAGCGGCAAGAACAGAGACTAATCCCGCACATTTTTTAGATTTAAACCCTGTATTACAATCGCCAAAGCCACCGGATAAAGTTCCAGGAGGCATCATATACAGAGGATAATAGCCGACCTGGGAAAAGTAAGGTTTATCAAAGGCATTGAGTTTCAACGCACTCTGCATAATATCAGCCCACCATGTGAAACGGCCGACATAGCTGGACCAATAACCAGCCCCCTCATGCCAGCCGCCGTCATCATCATTCCAGACAGGATAGACATTGGCAAAGACATTAGCGGCAAACCAGACCCACTCCGCAGCCGCGGGAATTTCATCATAAAAAGCGACACCTATCTCACCCAGAAAATGCCAGGCGCGATTGGAGTGACTGGAATAGGGTCTCCATAAATGACGCGGATTAAGATGCTTATACATCTCTTCACCACGGATCTTCATAACCTTGCGACACGTCTTACGCTCCTCATCGGTGAGCAGCTGATTCACAAAAGTGTAGGTGCGGGAGAAATAGTAGTTATAAGGCATACCAGCTTCATCATTATATCGATAGCCGGTTGAACCTTTGGTATCCCACTTGGCACACTCCATCAAAATCCGGCGCGCCTCCTGTCCATATTTTTCATCACCGCCAAGTTGCCAGACAAAAGCCAGCTCAGCTGCCACAGCCAGTGTCTTATGCACATAATTCCGGTTACCCCACCAGATTTTTCGCCAAGGATCACTACCTCTTTTCATACCCTTAGAATATTTGGGAGGTTCTTCAGTCGGTGCCGGTTTTGCAAGTGCCCTGTCCGCCTTCCGAACCATCTTATCAAACAGAGGTTTCAAATCATCCTGCGCCCGCTTGCGCAGTTCAGGAATTTGTTCAGGACGCACAAAAAGGCGGGGATGACTCTTTGGCAGATGAGCCAGCAGATCAGCCTTAACAGGCAACGGCATCTTATTGGCATCTCCAGCTACAGAAAACTTACGATCCTTACTCCATCCGGACCAATCATCACCCTTGCGAAAGCGAAAACGCCAGAACCACGCCCCCTCCTTAAATACATGAGGAGGACAATGCACAGTCATGTTAATGCCTTTGGCGCTATAATCAACATGCGAAAAATCAGTGGTTCGTGATGCCTGCACCTCATATTCGTCTGCTTTTTTCTGAGGTCACCAGCTAAAACCGGGTGGAGTAACCTGAATCGTTGAATTGGCAACCGGACGAAAACCCCACTCCCCTGGTTTACGTGGAGTATCATCAACCAGCAGGCTTCCAAAAGCCAACACTGGTGACAAAACTAAAAGAAAGCATTTCCTTGATAATATATTTTTCATAATGTCAAATATGATAGCACTGCCATATTAAAAACACAAGCTTGTCGTCTTTAGCATGCAATGATACTATAAATTCACTTCAAACAAACAAGGATCTAAATCATATGAAACGATTTATAAGATTTGACAGTATTGGTGGAGCAAGTGGTGATATGATACTTGCTGCACTGGCTTCTATTGGTGCCGACATCACGGCCATAGAAGAACAGATTAACAGCTTTTTCCCTGAACACCTGCATCTTAAAAGCAAAGCTGCGGCAGACTCCGGCCTGAACGGAGTCAATGTCTCCGTACACACACATCATCAGCACTCCCATGACGACTCTCACTGGCCTGATGCAGAAAAAGGTAAAGCAAAGCACAGTCACGGCCACACTCATCACCACCATCACGATCATCGCGGACTCAAAGAGATCAGCGATCTGATCAGCGGATCATCACTATCTGAACGTACAAAAGAACTATCTGTTGCCGTATTTCAATTTCTGGCTGAGGCAGAAGGCAAGATTCATGGTAAATCTGCTGACACCGTTCACTTTCATGAGGTTGGCGCCTGGGACTCAGTAGCCGATATTGTCGGTTCCTGCCTTGCTCTGGAACAGCTGAATATAGCCGGAATATCCTGCAGTGCCCTGCCATCAGGCACAGGCACAATAAAGTGCGCACATGGCATCATGCCCAACCCAGCCCCTGCCACTCAGGAGTTGTTGCAAGGGATGGCAACCGTTCAGACAGATGAACCCTTTGAGTTGGTTACCCCCACAGGAGTGGCACTTCTTGCAACCTGGAGTCGCGAAATGGAGAAGCCCCCTGCGCAAGCAATTCCGACCCAAAACGGATTTGGATTTGGCTCCCGTAAACTCAACAACCGCCCCAATGTTTTACGGGCCACAATTATGGAGAGTGATGGCAACTCTCTGGAGTTAGAGAACAACCATAATCTTACAGTTCTCGAAACCAATCTGGATGACTGCAACCCCGAATGGCTTGGAAGCCTTCTTGACGATTTGATCGATGCTGGCGCACTGGATGCCTGGCACACCCCCATCATCATGAAAAAAGGGCGTCCCGCAATAAAACTTTCTGTACTTACATCAGAACAATACTCCGATATCTGCAAAACATTGATTTTTAAATCCACCACCACATTCGGAATCCGCTCTTATAATGTAAAACGCAGTGAACTTCAAAGAAAGTTTATTGATGCTGAAACACCGTGGGGCTCTGTTCCTGTCAAATGCGGCATTCTTAATGGAGAGACCATCACCCTTGCCCCTGAATATGAGATCTGCGACAAACTCGCCAAAAAGGCAGGCTGTACTATCAAAGAGATCAGCACCGCTGCTCTTGCTCAATTTCAAACTCAAAACATCTAATCAGAAATGTTTTACGGCAAAGGAAAGTAGTGCAAGCATCCTGCTTGCCTCAATAATAAGCCAAGCAGGATGCTTGGACTACATTTCATAATGCTGATTGTGCCTATTATAGCAAAATGCATTTAATCCACGGAAATGACTTGCGCCCGTTGAAAATTCCCGCTTGCCTAAAAGACGGCAATGGGTATATCATTTACCTTTCTGCGGAGAAGGAGCATGACTCTGACCCAAGGATACGTATATTAATATGCCTCTTCCGCTAAATCTGTGGGTAAAACCGCGCCTAGTCCCAGTCTGTCGTTTCAATTTGCGGTGCATCAAAAGCATAACACCAAGAGATGTCTTATCTTTGATGATGGTTTACT
>JAQIBS010000085.1 GCA_027858965.1 Kiritimatiellia bacterium | reverse complement strand
TCCTGGGCCTATGCGTGGTATGATGAATACTGGAAAACCCCGAAGGTGATCCTGGGACGGTTAATCGGCTGTGTCGGACGTGGCGGCACCTACATGCTGAATATCGGGCCGCGCAGCGACGGTTCCGTGCCGGAGCGCTGTCAGCGTACATTGCGTGCTGCCGGTGAGTGGATCCGCCGTTATCCTCAGGTGGTTTATGCAACGGATGCTTCGCCATGGGGACATGCCTTGCCGTGGGGTGATGTGACCGTTAAAGGCAATAAGATGTTTCTCTCTGTCTTTGAGTGGCCGGCATCCGGCAAGCTCTACCTGCCTGGGCTTGAAACCGAGATATCCGCCGCCAAGGTGTTGACGAAAAAGGAAGCACAGGCTGTTAAATATTCCAAAGAGGGCAGCTGGACTGTCTTTGACCTGCCGTTTCGTGCTCCGGACTCTCCGGCCTCTGTGATTGAAGTTATTTTAAAGGGTGCGCCCAAGGCGGATAAGACTTTCGGGATAGATCCTGAAATCGGAACATATATAACCTGCGACTTCGCGGAGGTTCAAGGGATTAAACTTGACCAGAAGCGCTGGATGGAGAAGTTCGGCGAGTGGAAGGGGGTCTATCATGCACATGAATGGACTGATAAGGATAAGGCAGTCTTTGAAGTTGATGTACAGGCACCCGGTGATTACAATGTCAGCCTGGAGTATGCAGGTGAGGGACGCCTGGTCTGGGACGTAACGGTTGAGGGAGGCGAGAGCATCCGTAACGAACAGAACTCATCGCATAATTACCAGGAGTTTCCGATAGGCTGGATCTCATTTCCTAAGGCTGGTAAATACAAGGTGGCGGTCTCCTGTCTGGAGGGGAATCTTAAATCCGCAAGCCTCAAGGCAATCCGGATTGTACCGGTGATGGAGTAGGAGCAGGGCGGCGGCTGATTGTACAGGGTACGCGGAGGAGCTTTTTCTCCTGCTTCGCAGGACCGGCTACGCCTGAAAAATCAAAGTCCGCGTACCCTGCACAACCCAGCCTTGTGGATTATGGGGTGAAGGTAGCGGGTACGGCTACGCTTGAAAAATCAAAGTCCACGTACCCTGCACAACCCAGCCTTGTGGATTATGGGGTGAAGGTAGCGGGCACCGAGGCTGGTGCCCCTCCCATGAATAAGTAAGTGTAAGATAGAGAACGGGAGGGGCGTTGGCCCCGACGCCCATTGAGACGAGGTGCGAGATGTGTGATTGAAGAGTGCGAAGCCACACTTGCTTGCCACGGTGTAGTTCTGCTTGCGGGACGAAGACGGGCCATTCGCAATTTTTCAGCCATTTAAACTATTTTTATAAAAGGGGGATAAGATGAAGAAAAGAGTTTCAGTTGTATTAGCCGTAGTTGTTGTCAGTGTCATGAATTGCACGGCGCAGGTGCAGTTGAAGGAGACTTTGGCGCCTCTTAATGGAGGAAAGGCGCCACAGAATTTTGAAGAGCTTTGGGCTGGATATGATCCGCGTGCTGAGCCGTTGGATGTTGAGGTTCTTAAAGAGTGGGAGGAGGATGGCATTGTATTAAAGATTCTGCGCTATCGCATAGGTGTTTTCAAGGGACAGAAGGCGATGATGGCCGCGGTTTATGGTTATCCCAAAGGTGGGAGAAAGTTGCCGGGGTTGGTTCAGATCCACGGTGGTGGACAGTATGCCGATTACAAGGCCTGTCTTACCAACGGTAAGCGTGGCTATGCAACGATATCTATATCATGGGCAGGGCGCATAAATGCTCCCGATTACAGGGTGAGCCCGAATGAGGTGAAGCTCTTTTGGGATAATAAAACAGATGACCCTAACTATAGGATCACAACTGACTGGGGGGCGCTGGATGGATATCACGCTCCCTGTCGTAACCCGAAGAACGCCTTTGCTCATGTTAAACCCGCTGAGTGGACTCTTGATGCGGTGGACTCCCCGCGCAACAACCCCTGGTTTCTCTGCACTCTGGGGGCCCGTCGGGCATTGACCTTTCTGGAGCAGCAGCCGGAGGTGGACAAGAATAAGCTGGGAGTCTATGGCCATTCAATGGGTGGCAAGCTGACGGTGCTGACAACCGGTTCAGACTCCCGTGTGAAAGCGGCTGCTCCCTCCTGCGGAGGGTTGAGTAATCGCAATACAGGCAATGTGCTCTTTGATGCGACGGTTGCGGATGATGTATATTTAAAGCACATCAAATGCCCCATTATATTTCTTAGCCCGGCCAATGATTTTCATGGGCGCATCAATGATCTGCAAACAGCTTTGACTGAGATCAGGAGCAGTGATTGGCGCATCACCTGTGCGCCGCATCACAATCATCAGGATACGGATGAGTATGAGGTGGCAGGTCCTCTATGGTTTGATCAGCATCTCAAGGGGATATTTAAATATCCTCAAACACCGGTTTCATCGCTGGAGTTGAAAACAGGGAGTGGAGTTCCTTGTTTCACAGTTATCCCCGATGATTCCAAACCAGTTCTCTCAGTGGATATTTTCTACACGCAGCAGGGGATCGACGGAGTGGAGAAGGATGACCGGATCAACACCATCAATCGCTTCTGGCATTATGCCGCTGCCAGAAAGAAAGGTGGATCATGGAGTGCGGATCTGCCGCTGCTTACAACAGATAAACCGCTCTGGGTTTACGCCAATGTGCTTTATCCGCTGGAAAAACCTGTGACCGGTGCTGGCTACTACTACGGCATCTACACCACAGACAGGTTCAACCTCAGCTCCCGGATGCAGATGGTCTCACCGCAGCAGCTGAAAGCTGCCGGAATTAAAGCCGCCGATAAACCTTCGCTGGTGATTGAAAGTTTTGATAAGGATTGGGAGAAGGAGTGGTTCACCTATAAACCCGAGGAGTGGGGGCGCAAAACCCATAAACTGTATGATCCCAAATGGAAAGCGCCCGCCGGTGCGAAGCTGGCCCTTGAGGTGCTCTCTGAACAGCCCAGCAAACTGGTCATCGGCATTGACGACTATGCAGCGGAGATTCTGATTAAAGGCGGAACGGAGTGGCAGAACATCACGCTATCTCCAGCCGATTTTCAGGATGCAGCCTGCAACCCGCTCTCCGGATGGACCGGTCTGTTAGAGCTGCGTTACACCGATGCCGAGCACTTGAAAGGAAAAGGTGATGTGAAGCCACGCCTGCTCGGTGCCCGATGGAAGGGGGCTCCTCCTGAATTTCGTAATCTGCGCTGGGTAAAATAGGGGAGGAGGAGCGGACCTGTGTTTTCAAAGGTGTTGGGCTTGATTGAACGCTTTGCTAACGGATAAACATGAGCCCGCGAATCTCCGCGAATTGATGCGGGAATTTTATCCCCGCTTCGCGGGGTCGTTGATCACTTAAAATTCCCGCATCAATAGAAGGATTATTTTGGTTCATTGTATTACAATTACGTTCTTATTAATTTTTTCTATGCAACGCGAAGCGTTGTTGACTAATGCAGTGATGCTTATTACACAACTGTTCAATGAAGGAAAAAATATTCGCAGATCACAAGGGTTAAGTTTGGTTGCGGCTCCGCTGCATTAGGAGAATAGTTGAAATGATGCGTGAGGAGTGGGGTGTCAACTACTTCAAACTGGATGCCAACTACTGGGGGGCACCCAGCCTACAGTTGGATAAAGACACCACGATAAGATAAAAACACAGAAAATAGAAGAGACCAACCAGTTTACCCGAAAGGAAGTCCCCAACTTGGGCTTTGCCCACAACCCAGCTTGTAGCTTGCTCTGCAATTTTGGCTACCAGCTACAGACTACTAGCTTCAAGCTTTTGCCGCGTCTTCATTTTTTTTTATTATTGCAGAAACTGAGCGATAGATCTTTCAGATCGGCTGTGGGCAGTTGCGCCTGAATCATGAGGGCCGGCAACAGCAGCGCAGGCAACACGTTGTTGAGTGGTTAGAAAAATCGCTGGTATTATTTCACAGGCGAAAGGGGAAGTCAACCGCAACACGACACCCCCTAAATGGGGGGTAGATAAAATCGAACAGGGGGAGTATAATTAATCATAAAATTAAAAAAAGAACTGCTCTTCTGAGGTGGATCGTCATGAACCATAAAAACGTTCTTTTGGCATCCTCAAAAATGAGGTTGAAGAATAAACAGACTGCTATAATCTCGCTGCTTTTTTGCGGGATGCTGTCATTCGGTATCTGCGATGCCGCAAAAGCGGAATCCGGGCTGTACGACGGCAGCTGGGAAATGACTCCTACCGGATTGCGGATCACCCCCCCTGCGGATTTGGGAGCCAGCCAGCACGCCTGGTCATTCGAAATTGTGACTGATCGCGAATAGCATCATCCGAATGTGATTGAGCATGATGCGGCCAAAGCCTTGAAAGGCACGAAAAAGGTCGATCTGGAAGGCCGTGTCAGAAAGGCAAAGTAAAACAGGATAGATAGTGTCAAAAAGTTTATAAAAGAGTATAAAAACAGAAAAAACGAACTCCTTGAACATCGAATGGGGGAATAAGAATGGAGAATTTAGAAATTGTATTGTATTCGATGTTCAGTTTAAAAAAAACCAACAGGATAGGATTAATTATGAACAGAATTATATGTGCAGCCATTGTAAGCGTCGCGGCATTAGCCAACGGGCTGGCGGCGGTCGACGGGAAAAACAGCTGGCGTATCGACAGCTCAGAGGAGTGGAACGGAGCTGCCCGCCAGCTTGACGGGCTGGCCGTGGACGACGATCTGCTCGCTCCCGTCGGCAATCAGGGCATCTTCCGCAGCAACTTGCAGCGCTTCCAGGAAAAGCGCTCAGCCCAAACGATGACGCTGACCGCATCGACCAAATGGGATAACTGGGAGCCGACAAAGAGAAAAGCGGCTCCGCCCACGCTTGGCGATGCACCGATCTTTCTCGTCAAGGGGCCCGGCGACTACTGGCTGCTCGGGCGGAACAGGAGGCCGCGAAATGCGAAGGTTCGGGGATTCAAACCGAAAGCTGCCACCTTGGAAGGGTTTGATGTGCCCCTGCAGACGACGCGGCATCCTCATCTCTTCGATGCACCAGGCGGATTGAAGAGAAGCCTGGGTGGCTATCACGCCTGGCAGAGCCACGACATGGTCAACTGGGTGCATCACGGACCAGTCACCCCAGAACATGCAAAATGGTCGACGACCGCCGAATTCGTGGATGGAAAGGCCTATATCTACTATGACTTTCCCAATGACCAGGACCCGCACCTCTATATCGACGAGGACCTCACCGACGGCAAGCCGGGCAAAGATATGGGGCTGGCGTTCAAAGATCCTTCCGATGGTTCGGATTGCAGCTTCATTCGTGACCTGGATGGCAAGTTCCATGTGATCTACGAGGACTGGAGCCCGATCAATGCCAGCAAACACTCCTGGGATTCGCCACTGGCGGGACATGCGGTCAGTGATGATGGCAAAGGCGGGTTCAAGATCCTTCCGTCGGCGGTGGATGAACGTACGAAGCCGACGGGCAAGTTTGCAGAATATCCCCACCCGCACTGGCACAAGGAAGATCCCGCGAACTTCCCCGGCAAGACAGCAAAGGCTGATAATCCCAAGCATCGAATCAAAGCGGGGGACACAAGGGCTTTTGGCAGATACGAAATACACGAGCCCGAGCAGAATGCGTTCGGAGATTGGGCGGCTATCGCGATTGGTGGGCAGTACTATCTCGTTTCGGATTACCATCCCGCCCATGAAAAGATCCGCATCGGACTGTTTACCTCTCCAGGCCTGAATCAGAAGTTCGAGTTCATCGCTGAGCTCGGGAGCGGCCACCCGGATCCGGACATCGGCTTTGCAGAAGGGAATTTCTACCTGATCACCCAGACTAAAAAAGACTACACCAGTCCCGGCCCGTGGGTCGAAAAGGTGGAAGCGCGCGTCGGGGTGGATACGACCAATGACGGCAATGCCGATACCTGGAGCGACTGGCAGGAGCTCAAAGAGCAATACGACTACATCAAAGGTTTCTCCAAGCAGGTTCGACGCATTCCGGCATCGATGGATCTGAGCGGGTTGCCGGCAGGCTACGGCTTCTGCTTCGAACTCCGGATTGAGGACGCGACGGCGAACAAATCAAAACCGATGCTCGACAGCGTCGAGATCAGTTTCAAGTAAGGAGAAGACCATGATGAAGAAATTTTTTATTGCCCTATGTACTGCAGTCGCGCTCTTGACCCTGAGCGCGTCCGCGGCAGAGATTCGCCCCAATATTGTCCTGATCCTGTGCGACGATCTCGGCTATGGGGATGTGCAGTGCCTGAACCCGGAGCACGGCAAGATTAAAACACCGCATATCGACAAGATCGCCAGTCAGGGCATGGTCTTTACCGACGCGCATTCGGGCTCGTCGGTCTGCACGCCGACGCGCTACGGCCTCCTGACCGGCCGCTACAGCTGGCGGACGCGGCTTCAACGGGGCGTGGTGCAGGGGTTCAAGCCTTGTCTGATCGCGCCGGACCGGCTCACGGTGGCAGGGTTGCTGAAGAAGCAAGACTACGCCACGGCGATCATCGGTAAGTGGCATCTGGATTTTCAGTATCAAGATCCCGCGACAGGAGCGATTCTGCCGAAGAAGGGGCGCCCCCCGATCGGCGCCACCATTCCCGACGGGCCGGTCCACCGCGGCTTTGATTATTTCCACGGCTTCCATCACGCCAGACATATGGACACCATTATCGAAAACGATAAGGTAATCCTTCGCGACGATGAAATTAACATGCTGCCGCGCCTGACCGAGAAATCGGTTGAATATATTGAGGAGCGTGCCACGTCGCCCGACCAGCCCTTCTTCCTCTACGTGCCGCTCGGCTCACCGCACTCCCCGCATGTACCCACCAAGGAATGGCAGGGGAAAAGCGGGTTGGGTGTGTATGGCGACTTTGTCATGCAGACCGACGCTACCGTCGGTGCCATCATGGACGCGCTGGAAAAGAATGGTTTCTCGGATAACACACTGCTGATCTTCACGAGTGACAACGGCTGTTCAAGGAGGAGCGCCGAGGTTTCTAATTTGCGCGAAAAAGGCCACTATGTCAGCGCCCAGTACCGGGGTTCGAAAGCCGACATCTGGGAGGGCGGACACCGGGTGCCGTTCATCGTCCGCTGGCCGGGCAAAGTTGAACCCGATTCCTGCTGCGAGCAACTCATCACCCTGGTGGATCTTTTCGCGACAGTTTCGGAGATCACCGGCGAGAAAGCGCCGGGCATGGCCGAAGACAGCGTGAGCTTCCTGCCGGCCCTTTCCGGACAGCCTATTGTATCCACTCGCAAAGGGGTGATCCACCATTCGGTCTCCGGTCATTTCGCCTATCGTCAGGGCAAATGGAAGCTGCTTCTGGCCCGAGGGTCCGGCGGCTGGTCGGCCCCGCAAGAACGCAAGGTCGGAACCGATGCGCCTCAGGCACAGCTGTACGACATGGAGAACGATCCGGGCGAACAGAACAATCTTTACCTCTCTCACCCCGAGGTGGCTCAACGGTTGCTGGCCGACCTGACTGCCGACATTCAGAGCGGCCGTAGCACGGACGGGCCGGTGGCCAAAAATGATGTTGCAGACATTCGACTCTGGAAGAGCGGGCAACCGGGTTCTCAGGCGCAGAATGCGAAGACCCGGAGGAGAGCAAAGCGCCAGCAGCAGTAAGCCATGCACGGAAGAATAATAGTGCCTGAGAGATACTTATGATGCGGATATGTAACGAGTGGAGAACGGTATAGTATGAAGAATTATTGTGATGTTTTGAGAATCCCTTTTAAACAACTGAGCGTGCGGCTGGCCGGAATTGCTTCCCTGTTGCTGATTGCCGGAACGGCTCCTCAGCCAGTCCTGGCTGAAATAGATCGACCGCTGAACTATCTGATCATCCTGGGCGATGATATCAGCGCGTCCTCGCTGGGTTGTTACGGCGCACTGAATCCGTATACCTCGCCGAACATCGACAAGCTGGCGAGCGAGGGGGTTCGCTTTTCCAACATGTTTGTTTCCGAAGCGATTTGCGCTCCGACACGGGCGGAACTGTATACCGGGCTTCAGCCGGAACGCAATGGATGCTACCGGAACCACCTTGGGACCAACGAAGGTACAAAGAGCGTGGTGCATCACTTGGAAAAGCTGGGTTACCGGGTTGGATTGGCGGGCAAGAGGCATTTTTGGCCGGCATCGGTTTATCCGTTCGAAATGATAAAGGGATTTGATCCCAAGTGTGCTACCCGCAATCCTGATCCTGATGACTGGACCGGTGTGGAAACGTTTATGACGCATGATCGCGAACAGCCGTTCTGCCTTTTCATCTGTTCGGTTCATGCGCACGCGCCCTGGACGGCCGGGGATTCCTCGTTGTGGAATCTGGACGAACTGAAGCTTCCTGCGCACCTGGTGGATAATGAAATCACCCGGCATTACTACCGTGAAATGCTGGCGGAGGTGCGACTGTTTGATGATCAGGTCGGCCGGGCGCGTGAGCTGCTCGAAAGACAGAAGCTGGATGAGCATACCGTCTTGATCGTTCTGGATGAAAATGGGACGGGTATGCCCGGCGGAAAATGGACGACCTACGATTGGGGCGTGCGTTCCGCCTGTGTCATGAAATGGCCTGCTTCTTATAAGGCGAAGTTTACCACCGATGCGATCGCGCAGTATTGTGATATCGTGCCGACCCTGATCGATGCTGCTGGAGGGGCCGTTCCGGCGAATCTGGATGGAAAAAGCCTGCTTCCGCTCATTCAGGCTAAAACGCAGGTGCATCGGGAGAAGGCCTATTTCGTGTTCAATAACCGTGATGACAGAAAGAAAGATCCCCGTTTTTCGTCGCGTGCCGTGACGGATGGACGCTACAAGCTGATCTGGACCCTGACGCCGGAAAATCTGTACGGTGTGGCGGCGGTCAGCGGTATTGATTTCGGCAAACACAACAAAGGGTCGGATGTGCCCAAAATTTACGGGTCCTGGCTGGAATCCATGAAAACCGAGGCGCATGCCGCGGCGCTGGTAAAACGCTATCGTCTTCGCCCGGAATTTCAGCTTTTTGATCTGAGCGCGGACCGTTGGGAAATGAACAATCTCGCGACGAACCCGGAATACCATGCGAAGGTTCAGGAATTGAAGACCGCGATCTCCGACTGGATGAAACAGCAGGGCGATGACGGCCATTTAGACGGCGAAGGGATCACGTATGCAGACACACCTTTTGCGGAAACCGCGAATAAACCATCATTGAACAGGGAGAAATATCCGCCCGTCAGCGAGAAGAAACCCGAAGGCATATCCTATCCCTATGATCAGCTGACCGAGTCGGCGCTCAAGTTTATGGGTGAAAACAAGGGCGAACCCTTTTTTATGCCTCTTCCGCTAAATCTGTGGGTAAAACCGCGCCTAGTCCCAGTCTGTCGTTTCAATTTGCGGTGCATCAAAAGCATAACACCAAGAGATGTCTTATCTTTGATGATGGT
>JAQIBS010000036.1 GCA_027858965.1 Kiritimatiellia bacterium | reverse complement strand
ATTGTCTTTAATTGTTCAGTTGTGTTTTAAACGCCGCAGCTTTAGTCAACAACGCTTCGCGTTGCATAGAAGAAGAGGTTGAAGGTTAAAGTGGTTAAAACGGTTTGAATGTTTGACGGGTTTAAATGGCCGACGGCTTGTAGGACCCCTGGACGGTCACGGAGCGTGTAAGCTGGTCGTTTACGAGTATCCGTTTAAGGGTATGGAGTAAGTGTAGCCGGTTAAGTGGATAGACACTTAAACGCCACTCTTACTTGGTTACACTTAAACGAACCACTTTCATCGGTTGATAGAGAGAGCAATCAGAAACTTAATGTTTTTAAGGATATTCATGTTTGTCTTGCCCTTCGGTGAAGGGCCTAATGCGGTCATGGCTATCACACAACCGGTCAATGAGAGAGTCAACTTGTTGTATATCACTCAAATATCGTTCGTTTGCAGTTCTGCCGCATTAGTTTTTTTGCAGATGAGAAAAATCCATGTTGACAAAATTTAAAAAAATGTCATTATAAAAGAAGTTTTTACATTAACCAGGTAATTTTTTCAGGGTTTATCCATTTTTTGCGCATTTTTTTGCTATAAAATAGAGAATTGAGCCTGATTTATTTCAACTATTAGCAGAGGTGTTCTCATTATGAGTACTGTAACAAAAGTTTTGATCACAGGTGTTGGGGCGATTACGCCAATAGGTAAATCTGTCGAAAGTATGTGGGAAAGTATTCGTAACGGTGTTTCCGGCATAGGAACAATTACTAAATTTGATCCAGTAAATCTTGATTCAAAAGTTGCTGGAGAGGTTAAGGATTTTGATTTTTCACAGTATGCTGAAAAAAAGATGGCGCGTCGTATGGGCCTCTTTACTCAGTATGCGGTTGCCGCTGCAAAAGAGGCATGGGTAGATTCCGGTCTGGATGAAACGCTTCCTGAACCGGAACGCGTCTCTGTAATGGTTGGCAACGGTATCGGCGGTACTGAAGTTGATCTGGAAGCTTATAAAATTCTTTTTGAACGTGGTCCTAAACGTTTGTCGCCAATGATGATCCCTAAGCTGATTGCGAATGAGGCCGCTGGTAACATCTCTATTATGCTGAATGCCAAGGGTGCCGCTCATACAATGGTAACCGCATGCGCCTCTGGAACAGATGCCATTGGTGTTGCCCTTGATATGATTCGTTCTGGTCGTGCCGATATTGTGATTGCCGGTGGTACTGAGGCAACGATTACAGAATATTGCGTTGGCGGATTCTGTGCAATGAAGGCTTTGAGCACCAAGTATAATGACACACCGGAGAAGTCCTGCCGTCCGTTTGATGTAACCCGTGATGGATTTGTTATGGCAGAGGGTGCCGGTATAATAATTCTTGAATCAGAGGAACATGCTAAGGCTCGTGGAGCCAATGTCTATGCTGAACTGGCTGGTTATGGCGGAACAGCAGATGCATATCACCTTACTGCCCCTGATCCGGAGGCTGACGGCGCCAGACGTGCTTTTGCATTGTCTTTAAAAGATGCCGGTTTGACGACTAAGGATGTTGACTACATTAATGCACATGGAACATCCACTCCTTTGAATGATCCTATGGAAACAAAGGCTATTAAGGGTGCTTTTGGTGATGATGCCTATAAACTGAAGGTCTCTTCAACCAAGAGCATGACCGGTCATATGCTGGGAGCTGCCGGTGCTGTTGAAGCAATCATTTGTGCCAAGGCGATTAAAGAAGGCTTTATCCCGCCGACGATCAACTACACCACACCCGATCCTGAGTGTGACTTGGATGTTGTTCCAAACAAAGGTGTTGAAACTGAGGTTAATGCGGTGATGTCCAGCTCTCTAGGATTTGGTGGGCATAATGGCGTTTTAACATTTAAAAAGTACGTCTAATTTTTGAGGTTTAGAATATGAGTGACGAAGTAAAAAAGAGTGGTCGGGTAAAAATGGTTGAGGATGGTCAGGGCTATAATGGTTCGACTGAAGACCTGTTGCCGCACCGTAAACCGTTTTTATTTATAGATAAACTCACTTACTCCTCTCAGGAGCGTTATGAAGGTGAGTATAACTATAGTGAGGACACTTGGTTCTTTAAGGGACATTTTCCTGATTATCCGGTTGTGCCCGGTGTGATTCTGGTTGAATCCATGGCGCAGTGCGGTGGCGCCGGACTTGTTGCTTCAGGAATTGTTCGCAATGGACTGTTCTTTCTTGTAAAGGTTAACAATGTTAAGTTGCGTGCTCAGGTACGTCCTAACGACACTGTTAAGATGGAAATTACCAATATAAAGGTTACACGTCGTGCGATTACTCAGAAGGGGCAGGCTTTCATAAATGGAAAACTGGCCGCTGAGGCAGAGTTCACGTGTGTGCTTGGTCCTGATTCATAAAAAATAGATATATGAAAAAAACATTACGTATTGTCAGCGGGGTATGCAACAGCGTAAACCCCGCTGGTTGCTTTTCAAATGTCCGCAATTGGATTGAAGCAGAGAAGAAGCTTCCGCCGATTGAGGACGGTCCACGGTCGGTTCTCATTCTTGGGTGTTCCGGCGGATATGGAATGGGTGCTCGGATTTCAGCTGCGTTTGGAGCTGGAGCGCGTACTCTAGGTGTTTCATTTGAACGGCAGCCTACTGTCAGAAAAAAGGGTACTCCCGGATGGTATAACAACCATGCCTTTGATATGGCCTCTGCTGAGGCAGGCCTTTTCTCTGAAACACTGCTGGGGGATGCTTTCAGCAATGTAACACGCGAAGCGGTTATCGAGCGCGTTAAGAAAAATGGAATGGGCGCCTTTGATTTAGTGATATACTCACTGG
This sequence comes from Kiritimatiellia bacterium, assembly GCA_027858965.1. GTDB lineage: Bacteria > Verrucomicrobiota > Kiritimatiellia > RFP12 > UBA1067 > M55B167. Next base: position 2,148 of record JAQIBS010000036.1, on the reverse strand, counting down.
CCTCTCCCATGCGTACTGATCCTGTTAGCGGCGTGACCTATCGCTCAATCATAAAACCAACCGGCAAGAAATTAACAGGTTCCACTCTTGATGTCGCCACCGGCAAAATGACCGATGTGTCGTTTGACCCGGCTACAGAAGATGAGATCGCTTCAACCGTTAAGGTTATGGGCGGCGAGGACTGGAAGCTGTGGATTGAAGCTCTGCAGGGTGCTGATATGCTGGCGCATGATGCTAAAACAATTGCGCTCTCCTATATTGGCCCTGATGCAACGCATGCCATTTACAGGTCGGGAACTCTTGGTAAAGCCAAGGAACATCTTGAGGCAACTGCTGCTGAGATCAATGAACTGATTTCCAAAAAACGCGGCAGTGCTTATGTCTCTGTTAATCGCGCTCTGGTGACACGCGCCAGCGTGGTAATTCCGATTATGTCGGCTTACCTCTGCGCATTGAATAAGGTGCTTAAAGCCAAGGGGCTTAACGAAAATTGCCACGAACAGATGAGTCGCCTGCTGCGCGATCGCCTGTACGGATCTGATCCTGTGGTGGCAGTTGATGAAAAAGGTCGCATACGTCTGGACGACTGGGAGATGCGTGAGGATGTCCAGGTTGAGACAGCTTCGATTCTGGAGCGACTGACCCCTGATAATGTTGAGAAATTGACCGATTGGGCCGGTTGTAGCGATGAGCTCTTTGGCCTGTTTGGTTTCAGCCCGGCTGACCGCGCATAAAGTGTAGGACGCGCTTCTCGAAGAGAGCGTGTATATCAGGGTCGGAGAGTATGATGCAAGCTGGGTGAAACCAGCCTGAGCTGAGTGAGTCATCTGGTCGTGAGTCGTGAGTCATCTGGTCGTGAGTCAAAATAATTTTAAGTAAAATTAATGTAGGAGAGACAAATGTCAAAAACATACAAAATTGCTGTAATGCCGGGTGATGGCACCGGGCCTGAAGTTATTAATGAGGGTTGCAAGGTTATTGATGCAGCCGCTGAAAAGTTTGGTATTAAGCTTGAGAAGACACACTATGATCTGGGTGGAGAGAGTTATCTTAGAACCGGTGAAGTGCTGCCTGATTCTGTCTTGGAAGAGCTCAAGGGCTTTGATGCAATTTATCTTGGTGCTGTTGGTCATGTGGATGTCAAACCGGGTATTCTGGAAAAGGGGCTCCTGTTGAAGCTTCGTTTTGAACTTGATCAGTATATTAACCTGCGTCCTGTGAAACTCTATCCTTCGGTTGAGTGTCCTATTAAGAACAAGGGACCCAAAGAGATCGATTATACTGTGATTCGCGAGAACAGTGGTGGTCTTTATACAGGCATTGGTGGACTTTCCCGTGCTGGAACAAAAGATGAGGTGGCTACTCAGCAGATGATGTACACCTATGATCAGGTTGAGCGCTGTCTGCGTTATGCATTTGAGTATGCCCGCCAGTATGGTCGTAAGGCCCGGGGTATCGGTGAAAAGAATACTCTTGCCATGGTTGGCAAATCCAATGTGTTGACTTTTATGTATGAACTGTGGAATCGTGTTTTTGCAGAGGTGGGTGCTGATTATCCCGATGTTGAGCGCGAGTACTATCACGTTGACGCTACCTGTCTTTATATGGTTGCCTGTCCTGAGATGTTTGATATTGTTGTGACTGAGAACATGTTCGGCGATATCATTACCGATCTGGCTGCTATCACGCAGGGCGGACTCGGTGTGGCCGCCGGTGGTAACATTAATCCGAATGGCGTGAGCATGTTTGAGCCGATTGGCGGAACTGCCCCCATGTGGACCGGTAAGAATGCTATCAATCCGTTGGCAGCGATTGGCGCTGGCGCAATGATGCTGACCAGCTTTGGTGAAGAGGAAGCCGGATGTGCCATTGAGGCCGCAATTGCCGAGACTACACCGAAAATGAAGAGTCAGATGGCAGATGCGATGGGCTACACCACTACCGAGATCGGTGATCTTGTCCTGAGCGCGCTGTAAACTAAAGCAGAGCTTAATAATGATTACCCGCCGTTGCGTTTAGCGATGGCGGGTTTTATTTTGTAGGTTTATCTTAGAACCACGGAGGTCACGGATTATGTTGTGCACAATGGGGTATGCCCTTGACTCCAGCTGCCACAATATGTAGTATCCATACTATGGAAGAGTATCC
>JAQIBS010000164.1 GCA_027858965.1 Kiritimatiellia bacterium | reverse complement strand
TTTATAGATAACGCGGATTATGAACGATATATTCTTCGCCTCTCCGAACGGGTGGAGCAGTATAATATCCGCTTGTATATGTTCACATGCATGAGAAATCATACACACCTGGTTTTTGAAACTCCTGAGGGCAATCTCTCGAAGTTCATGCAATCTCTCTCCACGGCATATACCGTTTACTATAACCTGCGACGTAAGCGTCACGGCCACCTGTTTGATGGGCGGTTCAAGGCGAAGCTGGTCGACGGCGACAACTATCTTCTGGCTCTCAGTCGCTATGTTCATCTTAACCCCGTTAAGGTTGCCGGGGTTAAATCCAAAACAACTGAAGAGAGAGTTGCAATTCTGCGTAAGTATAAGGGGGCATAGGGGTCGTGTTTCTACATTCTACAATTGGCCTTTGTTGTTGCTGATTTCGTGCTCCTTTATGACTTCTCAATCAACTCATCGGGTGAGCATTTTGGCATATTTGCCCCTTTAATATGTAGAAATTGTATCAAGAATTTCCTGCGTTCAAAATCAGATTGACGGCTTGGTAAAGTTGTGCTACGTTATGTGTACACAAAGAGAGGTGTTTATGAAAAAGATGGATGTCTTTTCGGTTCGAGAGTTAAGGAATCACTCTGCCCGATTGATGAAGGGTGCAGAGAATGGCCAACTTTCAATTATTACCAAGCGCGGAAAACCAACTTTTGTGGCTGTTCCCTTCGGGGAGCAGACACTGCGTTTGGGTGTGGAGAAGGATTTAGCATTGAATCTGTTTCAATCCGGTGCTGTTTCCATTGTGAAAGCTGCTCGAATGGCCGGTATGCCGGTTGCTGGATTTATGGAGTTGCTGGGGCGTTTGGAGATTACTGCTGTCGATTATCCAGTTGAGGAATTGGCAAATGAGTTCTCGCTGTAACAAGCATCAATTAGTTATAACCGATACCGGACCTTTGATCGCCTTGGCGATAAGTGGATATCTGCGCTTTTTATCATTTTTGTTTGATGAGATTATTGTTCCTGAAACGGTAAAGAAGGAGTTGTGTTTAGAGCAGGATTTACCTGGGGTTGTGATGCTGCGTGAGGTTCTGCACGATAATCCCGTATTTCGGGTTGTCTCTGCCAGCAATATGGATATGGAGTTGGCAAAGTTGCTTGATCCAGGGGAGGCTGAGGCAATATCGTTGGCCCGTGAGTATCATGGCGTTCTTCTTATTGATGAGCGAAAGGGACGGAATGTCGCATTCAAGCGTGGGATTCCTGTAGTTGGAACCGGAAGGATTTTGATTGCAGCCAAACAGAGAGGTTTTCTTAATAGTGTTGAGCAGGCTTTAAAGGAGCTTCGCATCTCTGGTTATCGGTTGAGCGATTCGTTGTGTGAAGAACTTGTTCGTCTTGCAGGTGAGTGAAATTGTTAAAGAGGTTATAGGGGTCGTGTTTCTATATTCTACAATTGGCCTTTGTTGTCACCTCCTGATCGAATCTCCAGAGGGAAATGTCAGTCAGGCCATGCAGTGGCTGAACACACGTTACAGTGTCTGGTTCAATGTTAAGCGAGGGCGGACCGGTGCGTTGTTTCAATACCGGTTTAAGAGTATACCTGTTGACAATGAGGGTTCATGGGCTTTTGATTGCGCTCTCTATATTCACCTTAATCCAGTTCGTATCAAGAGTCTTTGTCAGGGATGTGGCAGGTGAGCTTAATTTGAAAAGCGGTGTAGCCGTCAGCTGTCAGCTGCGGAAGCTGCATAAGGTGCTGGCTGAGGATACTGCATTGAAAGCGCAGCTTGATGAAATATCAGAAAAACTTCAGCGTATGGTCAGTGGTTTAAACCTTATATGATGAAGAACTCTCCGATGCCTGCATCTTTTCTGATCTGCTTTTAGCACTTAAATCCACAACTATTACATTTCTTTCGGCCTGCTTTTTTCTCAAATCCTCGCAGATGAGTTTGAGGTCATAGTTAAATGCTTTTGCATGTTCATCACGATATTTTCTGATTTCGTTTATGATAGGGTCATTCATCATTTCCTCCAATCAATTCATCAGGTGAGCATAATTCCGGGCATTGATAGCCGTTTGATTCTACGGACTTTCGGATTAATGCACGTGTAACCGGGTTATTAATGTGTTTAAAATTTAATGTTACAATGAAATCAATATTATGCACGGCACCAATTGCAATATGAAGTGCATCTTCTGGAAATTGAGAAGGAACGGCTCCGTCTTTAATAATTGCTTGGGCGAGAATATGGCATTCGTCCGTGATATCCAGCTCGGGCAAGTTGGATATGGCGTTGATTCTGGCTTCTGCCGCAACGGTGTCGCCTTTTGTGGATTCATTGTAAACAAGTTCGGAAACAAATGGGTCAAATTCATTCAGATTATCCCATAAATCTCTCGTGGATGCCTGGCGTCCAGCAACGATGATGTCCTTTGATGGTCTTGCAGTAAGGTAGCTGATGACACTTGTTTCTATATACAGTTTTCTTTTCACGTTTAAAAGTTTAGCAAAAATCCAAGACGGATAAAACTAATAGTTTTCCATGGCGGGAAAGCGATAGGCGCGCCGGGGTCAGCCCTTGAATTAGTCGTTTAGCTTGCATTGGGGGTATTTTTCTGCTTTAATTTCTCTATGGCTAGACATGTTAGAGTTGAGTATCCCGGTGCGATATATCATGTGACCTGCCGGATGCTTGGTGATGCGCGGAGTCGGCTGTTTATAGATAACGC
>JAQIBS010000137.1 GCA_027858965.1 Kiritimatiellia bacterium | reverse complement strand
GGGGTCAGGGGTCAGGGGTCAGGAGAAGCGTAATTAATCATGGCAGCACTAGCAAGCCATACTTCCCATTTCTCCCATCTCCTATACGTCCCATCAATCCCATCCCGCTTACCCACAAGCCTTCGCCCGTTTCAGCCTCTTTAACCTTCAACCCTCTTTCCTATGCAACGCGAAGCGTTGTTGACTAAACCAGCGGTGCATATCACACAACTGTTCAATACGAAAAAAAGCATTTGCATATCACATAGGCTCAGTTTGTTCCGGCTCTGCTGGTTTAGCTCTTACTTGAATACTCTGAGCAGATGACGGTCATAAATATTTTCTGTGACATGGTGTCCCACCACATCCGCGTTATCACGCAGGGCCGCCAGATACTGCTCACCCATGTCAGCAGCAACCTTGTACCCTACATGCAGTAGCTGCCTGAAGTTGGGATTATAAAGGCTGCAGCTCTGATCATGCCTAAGTGTTGACGCATAGGTCGCGCCATCCCAGCTGTTGACCTCGTCAACAGTTGGCAGAGCGCTCTGATCAATATCAATCACCGTTGCGTAAGGTGCGCAGAGCTCATCAAATTTAGCCAGCGAACGACTATAGACCTCACGAGCAATGTCCAGTCCGCTGCCACCTGCTTCAGCCAGCCCTATCAGCTCTTCAAGCCAGGTTGTTCCGGCTGTCTTAATATGCAATCCGGCATCATATTTTTTGATAGCCCTGTTTATCGGCTCATAAATGGAAAACTTGTCGCTGCCGCTGTGTATACTAAGCTTAAGATTATCCGGCAGAGTAAACTCCTTCACGGCAAATCTTATAACAGCCAGATCATCGTTAAATTCTTTCTCAAACTTTTCAACATCACCCACATAATCCACGCCTTTATTGAAGCGGCCTGTGAATTTCGGCGCAATTGTCTGTGCAGGAATACCCTCATCGGATATGGCCGCCAGAATAAACAGCATATCAAGCGGTGTCTGAGGCAGATCGGTTTCATCCATTGAAACCTCGGTCACAAAATTATCCGCGCCTTTGGCAGCTTCCACTTTGCGGTAAATTGCCGCAGCCTGCTTGACAGCATAGAGATATTTCGATGCAATCTCCGCAATCTGCTCCCTGCTGACACAGAGCTCTCCCTCAAGACCTTCTATTGCAAATGGTTGCGTGAAGCGGCTATGCTTTTCAACAAATGCCGCAATATCACTCTGCTCTGCAGGCTTGCCGGTAAAATCAGCTACATCAAGAGTAAAGAAATCACTTGCCGTAATAAAACCGTCCACATTGTCACTGTTGATATGATCCGCATCAACGTAGTAAGAACCATCCCATTTTTTGTCCGCAACCGCGGCATCAGCAGCCACTCTGGTATCAGCAGGAGCTGTTCCGATAATGCTATGCTCACGAAAAGACTTATTCCAGACAGGAACCACATTAATACCCAGCTCCTTAGCTTTGATAAAAGCCGTCAGCTGAGCCGATCCCTGATGCCCGAACCTGTCCCCTACGCCCATACTGTATTTCTCAATTTTCATCATCTGAATTCCTTTCGCGCCTCAAATGGCTTTTGTCAATGGTTTTTGAATATACCAAATATCTTTCGGGCTGTCACTGATCGTAATGGGAGAAACCATAAAGGGACGCATCTCTCGTTTAGTACGAAGCGGGGTCACGGCCCCCGCCCTACAGAAAAATGTATAAAACTGTAGCCGAGGTCCGTGACCTCGAAAGGTATATTCCGCATTAGTAGCTATAAAATCAACTCCTGTCATAAAAAACAAGAAATTGAGGTGGCTGTTTTTATAAACAATTGTAGTATAGCTGTAGGCCGGGTGCCCCACCCGGCGCACCAACGCCCTGCAAGTACACCAGACCGACAAATTCGCAACCAACAAAATGGTTTTAAAGACCAAGTTGTTTGTCTTTCCCTTCGGTGGAGAACTACTATTGTACCAGAATGATCGTTCCATCCTCTGAAGCAAGTCTCAAAAACTGATTCGGTGTCAGCACCTTGGCACTCAAACGGAACTCATCCAGCCAGAATCCGAAGGACAGAGGTCAGAGTTTTTGCTTGCTCCGAGGACGGAGCCCTTCCCGTGCAGTATGCAATTATTATGTGGCATACGGGAGGGGTGCTGGCCTCCAGTGTGAGCCATAGCTCGGAGAGCAACAGCTTAGGCGCGCAAAACGACAAAGCAACTAAACTTTACTCTGCCTCAACAGCCTTGATCCGGTAGAAGGCCGGACCTGACGGATGCAGCGGGCAGGACCAGGTATTGGTCACAGCCGGAGCGGCAATGCGAGGAACAGAGGAGTCCAGAACTGTCCATCCTCCGGCAATTCCGTTGGTGGCTCCCTCAACAATGTAAGGCGTCGCATCACCGGAGTCATTACCGAGGAACTGGATATAGATCCGATTATTCTCAGACCAGGTCTTGACAATCCGGAAGCTGTTATCGCCATTTAGAGGGTCGGTACCGGCCAGATACTCACTGAGCGCGGAGAATCCATCACCATCAAAATCCTGTCCGGGATATCGTCCAACCCCCTGACTGTCGAACCAGATAAAGGGAACACCGTTGGTTGAAGTAGCCCCGCTATGAGCAAAGCTATTTGTTGAGATCACGAGGTCGTCCAGATATCCGCTGCCCTCTACCGAAAAGCCGGTGATCTTACAGATGCCGCCTGCTCCACGGCCAGGACTATCGGCACACATATACCAGGGACCGGGAGAGACCAGGTTATCCGGAGCTTTATAACCATACTGCGAAGGCCAGAGAGAGCCATTGACACGCGGACAGAAGAATGTATCGCCTGCGGAACTGCTAGTGTAATCCATGGTTGCACTGATACGCACCCATTGATCCTCGGACAGAGGAGCAATACCCAGCGCACTCCAGCGCTGAGTCCACTGCGCCCCGTCATGATACATATGCCAGACATGTAGCACACCATTGGAATCTGTGGCAAAGCCCGTCTGTCTTGTATTACCCAATCCTTCAGGAAGTGTTTTATTCCTGACAGTTTTCACCATGAAGTCGACATTTACATTCTGATTCACCGCCGCATTCACCGAACGATCAATTGTATCGCTTGTTTCATATACCTTTGTATGCTCAGCAGTCAGAATCGGATATCCGGGAGGGGTCTGCACAGTGTAGGACATCTGCATGACCCGATCAAAGCCGAAATCACCCGACCAGCCGTTCACGCCTATCAGTGACTGACCTACTGAGTATGGCTCAAACGACTCAGAAATCGGCATGTCAGCGTGATGAGGACTCACTGTCAGCGTTACACTGACACTCTGCGGAGAGTTGGTGACATCTGCACTGCTTAAAGTGATGATTGCATTGTAAGTACCGGCATCCAGTAGGTCGGTGTCATAATTAACCTGAACCGTCTCACTTGCACCTTCAAATGCTGTCCCGCTCATCGGAGAGAGAGTCAGCCATGCAGCATCATCCGAAATAGAAAAATTCATCGGCTGCAGCGAGCTGCTCTGAACCGTAAAGCTCTGAGAGGCAGCATCAGATGTACGCATGCACTGGGGTACCAGAACGGTTGTACTCACTGCCATTGCCGCGGGAGCCGCGAATGCAACCGTCTGATTGAGCGCCACATCTTCGACGGTCTGCACCGCCCCATCGGGCCAGGTGATTTCGAGATCAACCGGCTGAGCCTCTGTTCCCAGCCCAAAATGCAGGGTCAGCTCATTCTGACTGGCCTTACCTGATCCACCTTCGACCTGACGCACCAGCGTCTGACCGGGCAGCGAAATTCTTACCTGAGCACCGATCGCCGCGCGGTTGACACTCACTCCGTCACCCACTAGACGCACCTTCAGCCACTTGTTGGCGTTGCCCTGATTTATGAAGATCTTGTTGTTGGTGATAAGATCGACAAATCCATCATTATTGATATCACCCCAGGCCGCACCATAGGTTTCTCCAAGATCTGAGGGCAGTCCCTCTGATGTGGTCACATCGGTAAAGTTCCAGTTGCCGTCGTTGCGCCACAGCCTTGAATTATCGATCGCACCGCCGCTGCCGACAGCGTAAATGGTGGTGAAAAACAGGTCCAGATCGCCATCGTTATCATAGTCGGCAAACATCGGCGTGCAATAGGACTCCTGGTAATCGTCACCCTCGATGGTCCAGCGGTTGACAAACGAGTAGCCTCCTGAGGGTCCCATGTTCTGCATCATCATCGGCCGGTCCTGATATGAATCAGGGTGGGCGAAATTGCCGATAAAAAGATCGAAATAGCCATCGTTATTGAAATCCCCCCAGCATGATCCGATCGTGTGCCCGCGGTCATTATATATCGTGCCGTCACCAGCTACGCCCCGTGCTGTCGCAACATCCGTGAAGTTGCCGCTGCCATCGTTAAGCCACAGATTATTTTCGCGCAGGCGGTAGCATGAGACATAGATATCCTGGTCCCCATCCTGGTCGAAATCGCAGGCCGTGACACCGCGGGAGCGGTTGTTGGTGGTGGAGTTCAGGACTGTCATGGAGAATGAGGAGCCGGCATTATTCATCAGAACCGCATCGGGAAATCCGGAGGGGTCGGCTGAACTGAGCTCATATCCGGTAACATAGAAATCCAGCCAGCCGTCGTTATTCCAGTCGCCCCAGCAGGCGCCCTGTCGATTCCCATTATCATAAGTAGAGACACCATCAATAACAACAGGTGGCAATATCGGCATCACAGAGTTGTCATGATAGGTCGAAAAGCTAGTGCCGCTGGTGTTATTAAGCTTCTGAAGATAGCCATTTCCTATCCAGATAAAGCGGTCAAGAAGTCCGTCGTTGTTGTAATCACCCCATACATACGAGCCTCCGGCGGAACCGACATAGGTAAAGTTCGTGCCGCCATTGCTGCGATAAAGATGACGGTCGTTATTGAAATCCACATATCCGTCATTGTTGAAATCAATCAGACACACATTATCACTGCCGGCGATGATCCCGCCCGGAACGTATGTCGTTGTCTGATCCAGAAACCCCGCCCGGGCGGAAGTCAGTGACACGGCAAGTAATACTGCCATCAACAGGTTCATTTGAATTTGTCTATTCTTCATCTCTTATTCCTATTTTAATTACGTAATTTATCAAGGAGAATATAACGATGTTTCTCTCAGGAGGTCAGTCGCTATGCGGCTGAACATGATTTTCTTCTTGAACTTAAAATTTCATTATGCCGGTGGTTCCTGCCAAATACCGGGAAAGATTACTGAATAAGTATAACCGTTCCCTTGGGCCGATCAAATGTCAGGGAAGGTCCTGCGTAAACGGTGCTCACCTCACCCGCGAACAGAAGATTCTCTCCTCCACCATCGTTAAAACCGGTATAACGGCCGAATATAAAGGTAACCAGACCGTTCGTATCTGAATTCAGGAAACTGACAAGGTTCTGATTCTTAAGCGACTTCACATTGCCAGCCACGTCAGATGGAGTAACTGTGATATCACCCAGATAGACAGCTTTGGTCAGATCCGCCGCATAGGTAGAGTTGGTGTCATTTCCGGGAGCGGTGCTCCAGGTTGTTGTTGAGTAATTCCAGTTATCGAGACTCTGATCCGTCAAGCCGTAAACTTTGATAACCTGATCATTGTTGTAGTAGTTATGAATTTCATCCACAAGCGCCAGCGTAATATCAAGCTGCGCACTGCCGATGGTGTAATCAACATCGGTCAGACCAAAACGCACATATCCCTTACGGGTAACAGCGCTTTCAATCCCGGCATTCTTTACATGCCAGCCACCTGAGGGGAAATAGCCCATATCGTCACCGACCTGAATTGTTCCGCTGATAGTTGGATAAGCTTCCAGCTTTGGAGGGTCATAGGTCGTATTCGCGCCACCTGCAAAAATAAGGTTCTCGTCGCCTTGCTGGGCAGCAGAATTGTATCGCCCGATAATGAAGGTCACCTTGCCGTTGGAATCGGCATTGAGAAAATCAGCAAGGTCACCAGATGAGAAGGAAACTGTATCACCGACCGCAGAGTTGTATGGAACAGTCAAATCTCCAAGATAAACAGTCTTGTTCGTGTCTCCCGCGTAACAAGAGGCAGTGTCGTTTCCGGGCGCGTTATTCCAAGTCGTTGAGGAAGGATCCCAGTCGTCCTGACTCTCATCAGTCAGGCCATATACTTTAAGCACCTGGTTTATACCGGCATAGGGGGTGGAGTTGTACGTATCGACAGCCGTAATCACAAATTTGAGATATGCCGCACCCACAGCGAAATCGATACTGGAGATATCCATACGCGTATAGCCTTTGCGGGTGTACGAACTAGTCGGAACATCCACATTCTTGAGAGTGACAGAACCATTATTAAAATACCCGGTATTATTGCCCATCACATAGCCATCGGTTCCATCAGCTCCTGTGAGGCTCGTAATGTCTGAACTGATAGTCAGTTTAGGTGGAAGGTAGGTGGCATGGGTATCTCCGGAAAAACCAAGATTTCTATTGCTATATGTTGAATAGGGTCGGCAGAGGATAAAGGTCACTTTGCCATTCGTATCCGCATTGAGGAAGTCAACCAGCGCCGCGCTGGCTAATCGTTTCACCTTGCCCACGGCATCACTGGAAATCGTAATCGTTCCAAGCAAGACTGTCTTTGCAGGATCAACATTTGAGGGTGAGGCAGCATCGTTACCTGGAGCGTTTGCCCACGTCGTTGTGTTAGTGGACCAGCTGTCCAGAGTTTCATCGGTCATTCCATAGATATTGACTGTCTGAGGATTGCTGCCGTAGAGACTATCTGTCAGGCTTAAAATAATATCCAGATAGGCTGTTCTGGCAGTAAAACTCTTACTGGAGATATCCATGCGGATATAGCCTTTGCGGTCATAGGAATCGACCGGCAGACCCGTGTTTTTCAGATTCATATAGGTGCCTCCGAAGGAACCGGTATTGGGTCCGCTAACATAACCGGTGACTCCGTCAGTTCCGTTTGTGGTGTACATCGAAACACTCTCTGCAACCGCAGTTGTCGCCAGCAGCAAGGCAACCAAAAAACCGGCAGCCCTTTGACACGAATAACTTTTTTCTAAACAATTAATAATTCTCATGACACATAATTTTTTCCTGTTGATTGTTTCCAATTTAACAGAATAGATACATCCTGTCATGTCGCTAAAAGTAGTGACAAACTAAACAAGCGGAGCCGGAACCAACATGTCACGCCGGAGTCTTGACGAAGGAGGAACTGAGAGAATAGCTGCTAATGCAGCGGAGTTGTAAGCAAACGTACGTGGATCAATATGCGATGACAATCGATATTCATTGAAAAGCTGTGCGAGTAACGTCAGTTGCAGTTATTTCTTATCTGGCGACGGAAAGCTGAGGGGGTTGTATTAAAATGACGGCGGAAATGGGTTCCCATGTGGCTGACGCTGGAGAACCCGCATTCAAAGGCGATTGACTCGACGGTCATCGAGGTCTCGAGCAACAGTGCCTGCACGCGCGCGAGTCGAGCGCACATAATTCCGGTATAGAGCGTGCGCCCCATCACAGTCTTATAGCGTTTCTCAAGCCAGCGCCGGGACACCAACAGTTTTTTTGCAAGAACCTCCACTGTTATGCCAATACCGGCGTTGATATGGATGTACTCCTCTGCACGCGCTACGAGGGGATCATCCACCTGGCTGACTTGCGTCGAACGACGCGTTACCAGCTGCGAAAAGCCATAACTGATCACCTTCGGGTGGCTGCACGTGCCTTTAGACATGTTTCGCATCAATTGATCAAGTGTACTAGCCGCCTCGAAACCAGCATGCTCAGGACTCATCTGGATACTGGACATCGGGGGATGAGCGGTCTCGCAAACCAACTCGTCGTTGTCCACGCCCAACACCGCTATCTGCTGCGGCACATCCATACCGGCCCGCAAGCAAGCATCGAGAACCTGACAACCCCGTTCGTCGTTGGCGGCAAACAGTGCAATGGGCTTGGGCAATGCTATCAGCCATGCGATTAGTCTCTCCTGCTCCTTTGCCAAGCTTTGCTGTTTGCCCGCCGATAGACGCGGATACACATGGCAGGCGTATCCTGATTGACCCAGCCGGTCACAGATTGCCTCCATGCGTACCTCAGACCACATGGCATTGTCCGGGGTGCCGACAAATGCAAAGTTGCAGAACTTCCGGTCGAGAAAATATTCAGCCGCTTTAATACCGATCTGCTTGTTTTCACATTGCAGGCGGCACATCCGGCTGTACGGGTGACTGCTTTTCAGACAGTCGTCAGGCACATTGAGGAGGATTGCAGGAATTCCCGTGGCCAACAGCCGGTCTGCATTCTTACGGTCGCGCACGTTGACAATCATGCCCGTACACTCCCAGGTGACCGGATCAAACGGTTGTCTTTGACTCGCGCGAACTCCCTTGTCAATCATGTGTACCGTCCACGGCCCGTGCAGATGAGCAAAGCGTAGCACTCCACGTAGAAGCTCGCGGCACGCCTTAATGGAGGTTGGTGGCAGCAAAAGCGCAACATGATGCATGCGGGTGCGTATCTGATTCATAACCACTTTATAACATAATGCTTATGGTGACTGCTAGAAGATTGTTCGTTATTATGATGAATAAAAGACGCAAAACTGGGCTTCTGGAATAATCGATTTGATTGTATGATCAGGGTGTTACTTGAAATTGGTATCAAATAAAGGAAATTGAAAGATGAAAAATAAATTGTTTATAACCGTATTGACCCTGATCAGCTTCATTCTGCCGCTGACGCTGTTCGCATCGGATATATGGTTTGTGGATCCTCCTGCGGATGAGTATTGGCACACGCCTGCGAACTGGACCGGGGGATCACTGCCGACAGCGGGATCCTCCGTTGGAATCACGCGAACGTATGAGTCCTCTCCTGTACGTATCGAGACTGGCGAGGCCGTTCTCGTTAACGGGATCGCCCTGGGCGAGGGGATTGTGCCAGACAAGGATTATTATGCCTCGGTGCGACTCGCGGGAGCCATGACTAATTCAGCGTACTTGAATGTGGGTGACAAAGCACGTGGCAAGTTACTGGTCGATGGCGGAAGAGTCGTGGTCGGCAGCAGTTCAGGCGGGAACGGAGATATCCGGGTCGGTAATGACAGCGCTGATGCTCAAGGCACAATGCTCATGAGCAATGGAGTCTCAGTGACGTGGGGCTCAATAATGGTTGGTGTTACCAACGGGGCCAGTGGATCGGTGTCCTGGACCGACAGTGCTGCTGCAGTTTTTGGCATTGCTAGAATTGGCATCGGGGCAGGGACGCAGGGTTCGTTTCATCTGGATAATACCACGCTGACTCTGTACGAAAATAGTAGCGGAGCTGGCACCGGCGATCTGCGGATTGGAGAGTCCGGCACCGGGATGGTCTCTCAAGAGGGTGGAACGCTTAAATTATACGGTTTTCTGACAATCGGTCTTGAAAGCGGGGCTTGCGGGGTTTATACCAACGCAGGCGGCACAGTGTCAATCGGATCTGGACTAGGGAACGGCTCCCACCTGACGGTCGGAGCCAGTGGCTGCGGAGAGATGCAGTGTCGCAGCGGCACGGTCAAGATGTACAATCAATCGACTCTGGTGATTCGCGGGGAAGCGGCGGGCATAGGCCTCCTGCAGGGATGGGGTGACTTTGATATCGTTTCTCTCGCTGCTCCCAACTATGTTCACAATAACGGGCTTATCGTCGCAGACGGAGAGGGCACACCACGCGACCTGAATATGACCGATTTTTACAAGGCGGAAAACTCAATTGCCAATGGCACCGAAGGCACGAACGGCTGGTATGCGGTGAACAAAGGGCGCTTACGTTACCCACGGGCCTATATCAGCGCCACCTCTGCCCTCGAACGTGGCCAGGGAGATGGCCCTGATGAAGCAGAGAACGACTTGGTGAACAGCATCCATCTCTCATTCACCGATACCACAGGTACTGACTACCTGCGCGGGGAACTCTACGCGACTGATCGCGAAGATATACCGGCAGGGCTTCCCTCAAATTCAGGCTATCAGGTTCTGGGTGTATGGAAGCTCCCCATGACCACCTCATTCGGAACAGTGAGCCTGCGTATTCGGCACGACCGTCGTTCTGTGTTGTCCTCAGATGAAATCCGGCTTTACCGTCGTAACGCCACCGGCACGTGGTCTGTGGTCGGCACAACAGACGGTCTTTCAGAGGCGGTCAGCACCTCTGCTCCGTTGGCACCGATTGCTGCTGATGGCTATATCGGCTGGTTTGCCGTAGTGTCTGTAAGGGAAACAGGTACTATTATCAGTATTTTGTGAGCCGAAATCAATAACTTGCCACACCTCCTTCTGAGGGCGCATTGCCGTTTCGTTGAGATGATTCAGCAATCAAACAAACCTGAAAGGGTGATTTGCGTATGAAACAGGTAATTTCCAAAACCGCTGTGCTCGCCAACAGCATGCTGGTATTGTGCTCCATGGTTCTGGGGCAGGAACAGGCCAGTCACTCTTCCCCAGCTGTTCTGGAAAACGAGTATCTGCGAATTTCGTTCGCTACGGATGCACATCCGGGAACCGGCGCGCGTTTCGATGTGCTTGACAAACGCACCATGCGCACCTGGAAACAGGCAAGTTCCGGAATCAAAACATCGGGGTTCAAACTGTCAAAAAATTCCGCCTCATTCAATCTGCTTCTCCCTCAGCACCCGCAAGGGTACCGCACGGTGATCACCCTTGAACAGGACACACCGGAGTTCACCGTCGACCTTCTCGGGCCAGCCGAGAATGAGATCCGCACACCGATCTTTTTTCCCGCCGCCTTCGAGTCCGCACCGGGCGACAGGGTCATCGTTCCGGTCGGTGAAGGCATCTCCTACCCGGCAGAGGTCTCAGACCCTCCCTTGGGATTACGCAAGTATTACAGTGGCCACGGCATCACAATGGCATTTTTTGCAGCCATGGAAGATAAGATCATGCCCTCTGGAGAAGCAAGCGGTAATGCAGCATACATGGCGATTAATGAAACGCCGGATAACTCCGGCATCGACTTGCTGCGAGTGAAGGGAGATATGACGACCGGTCGCGCAGGAACAACGGCAGGTGGCAAACTGCTGACTGTCCGTCAGGTGTGGGGCGCGGACCGTGGCCGGTTCGGCTATGCCCGGCGGGTCCGTTTCGTATTTTTTGACGGCGGAGGACACGTGGCAATCTGCAAGCGTTACCGCCGCCATGCGCAGAAGCTGGGCCTTGTCGTGCCCTTCGCTGAAAAGCTCAAGCAGAATCCGGCCAGGAGCAAACGTCTCAAAAAGCTTTTCGGCGCGGCGAATATCTGGGTGTTCTCCGGTGAGTTTCTCGGCAAGCATCAGAACATATACGATGAAGCCACCGGAAACTATCGGCCGTCGCCTGCGACGCAGCAGTTCATGGACTCCCAGTTGGCGATCTACCGGGACATGCGCACCAACGGCATGGATCGGTTGCTGATCGGCGCGGGTGCGGATGCGGCGCACTTGAAAGAGATCAATGCGATTGATGGAACCTTGTCCAGCAGGTATGACATCTATCAGGATGTGATGGATCCAGAGCAGTACGACAATCTGACCGCCATCAAAAACGAGTGGCCGAAGGAAGCTTTTCCGCAGGACTTGCGGATCGACCGCAATGGAAAACCTGCCCTTGGCTGGAAGGTCCCGCTGAAAAAACCAACCCTCATCAATGGAAAAACCAGCTCCTGGATCAGCTGCACTCAGCTTTGTGATCGTCAGGCAATTCCCTACGCACGGAAACGGATTGCGGAAGAGCTGAAAACCAAGCCGTATAGCTGTCGCTTTATCGACGTCACCGCATGCTCGTCCTGGTCGGAGTGCTGGTCCCCGTCGCACCCGACCACACGCTCGGAGAGTCGTGCATTCAAGGCGGATCTGCTGGCTTTGCCAGCGAAAGAGTTCAATCTGGTATTCGGTTCCGAGACAGGTCACGAAGCGTTCGTGCCGATGTGCGATTATTTTGAGGGCATGCTCAGTCTGATTGTCTGCCGGGTTCCCGATGCGGGACGCAACATGACCCGAATCTGGGACAAGGTTCCCGCAAAAGTCGCCAAATACCAAACTGGCGAATCATACCGATTGCCGTTGTTTCAACTCGTCTACCATGACTGCATCGTGTCGTACTGGTATTGGGGTGATTACAACAACAAACTGCCAGCGCTCTGGGGCAAGCGGGACCTGTTCAATGCGCTATATGGTGTACCGCCCATGTACGTTGTGACACCGGACAACTGGGCTGAGTTCCGCGAACGGATATTTGCCAGTTACCGTGTCGCTGAACCTGTTTCAAAACTCACGGCTCAGGCAGAAATGATCGATCACCGGATTCTGACTGCCGACCGGGCCGTGCAGCAGACATCCTTTGCCAATGGCATTCGCGTGACCGTCAATTTCAGCCCTGAGGATTACTCCATGCCCGACGGATTCATCCTGAAATCCGGCGCATCAAGATGGGTAGCGCGAAACCATTAGCGACATCTCAGCGAGGTCACGGACCTCACCTACAGCATTTACAGCATTGCAAGCCTTTTTTCTGTAGCCGAGTTCCATGAGCTCAGACGGTCTACCCACAAAATTCTCCACATTCTCTTCTATGAACCGCGAAGCGTTGTTGACTCATGCAGATCTAGCACCAACCAGCTTTATCGGATGGTAATCACAGTGCCGCCGCCGATCAGTCCCGACGCACTGTCGTAAAGCCCTTTCTGATCCCAGACGGAGCCCGGGCCGTCCCCCAGAGAGAGGGTGTCCGGATCTAATATATCGACACCGGGGGCTGTCCTTTTGCCACCGGTTACAGGGAGTGAAACACCGTTGGCCATGGTGTATCAGCCCTGTGGAATCATAGGTTGTGCTTGAGTAGGCACTGCCGCTTTCCTGTCCATCATAGTAGATCAAACCGGCATCTGCGGTATAGACTAGAGAAAGGATTCCCAATACGGTGAATACACATGATAAATTCTGTTTAAATTACATTTTCATCCTAGAGGGTTGACCGACAACCTGGCCAGTACACATGTTTGGTATTTACTATGCTATGGTGTGTGAAAAATGTCAACCCTCAAAATAGTTTTCAAAAATAACGCCGCAGCTTTAGATAAAAAAGCTGCGGCGTTTTGTGAAGACAAGAAGAAGGTACCGCCGGTTTCACTCAATTAAAATTATCGTTCCTTTGACGACGAACTTCAGGCCGAGAACAAGTTTTGGTGCAAAGGTGCCCTCAGGATCGGTTCCTGCGTCGCTCTCCAATCCCATCGCCTCTTTTGATGCGAACACTTCTACGCCGTTCTCGATCGTATCTTCTCGAGTTAAAATAAAGGTAACAAGTCCGTTTGTATCGCTTTGGATAAAGGTTAGCAGATCCTCAGATTGAGACGATTTAATATCGCCTTCGACTCCCGTCGTCGGAAAAGCTTCGTCAATTTCAACCACTGATGAAGTAATCAGATCCGTGTCGTCATATGGCACTGATGTATCCTGCTCTAACCACGGTGCATTGTTATATGTCAAGGTTTCTTCGGACCAGTCTTGCAATGCATCGCCTGGTTGGCCATTGATAACGCCATAGAGATCCATGTGCCCTTGAGAATCATCACGATACTTAATCAGATTCAGCGACGCATTGGTAATGGTGGCTTTATTGGCCTGGGACAGATCAAAGCGCAAGACAATATGCGATTGACGAGGGGTGGTTGGAGCCCACCTTGCACCCAATGAGACGGAAGATCCATAATTAGCATCTTTGACATATTCCTCAGTCTGAGCGTCCGCCCCATTGCCAAAGCCAGTTGAGATATTGAGCGGATAGAAATCATTGATAGTTATTTTTCCATTTGTAATCTTAGAACGTCTGTCAACTCCTGCGCTGCCGCCTGTCCCTACTGAAGTTATGTATCCTAAGGTAATGGCTGAGCCTTTGTCGGAAAAATCAGGATTATCACCACTATGTGTCGAGAAAACATTCGTTAAATCATATTTCTCGAAATCGGAGGATTTGGCGTCCATTATCGCTGTGGTTAAATAGGTTGTGGCCGTGTTTCTGAAAAAATCAGTGCTTTCACCGCCAACGACTTCATTACCGATATACATGTAAAGAGTTTCATTCTGCCAGAGAGCAGGGACAAGAATGACATCACCTGCATAAGAACCATCCTTCTTTATATCGGTTGACCAGTCAACCGTGCTGATTCCACCGAAATTTACAGGGTCGCAGGTGGCGGCCGACTCAAAACTGAAATATGCGACACCAGCACTTGTGATTATCGTTCGAATTTGAATCTCATTCGGGGTTCCACCTATATCGGAGGTACCAAAGCTGGGATTTGATGCAGTTGCTCCAGGCAGTACGGTAATCGGACCATAATCTGCGGCATAATCCAGTTCGTTAGTGAAGGTTAGCGCTGTGCCACCATATGCTGAGAGGGTCAGTAATACTGTCGCAATCCAGCTTGTTCTTATTGTTTGTTTCATGGTTTTTACTCCTTTTTGTTTCTTACTTTATAATGAAAATTGTGCCGTCAGGTGAGAATTTCAGATTGAGAATCAGACTCGGGGCGAAATCTCCCGCACGCCCTGTTCCGCCTCCATCCTCTAATTGCGTTGTCTCTTTTGACGCAAACTTTTCCTGCGCCGACTCGATCATATCTTCTCGCGTCAGAATAAATGTGACCAGCTGGTTTTTGTCACTCCTGATAAAATCAAGCAGATCCATAGTTTGGGAGGACATTGTATCTCCTGAATCTCCCACAGTGGGGAAATTTTCGTCAAGTTTAACTATCGACTCCGTTTTCAGGTCTGTGTTGTCAAAAGAGTTGTCTTGATTCAGCCACGGCGCATTGGCATAAGTCAGCGTTCCTTCGGACCAGTCCTCCAGTGCATCACCCGGTTTGCCATCGATGATGCCATAAAGATCCATTTGAACACCCGTCTCGTGATCGCGGTATTTGACCAAATTCAAAGAGGCATCAATAATTGTGAAGTCGGCGATGTCGGATAGATCAAAGCGCAAGACAATCTGCTCATGGCGGTTGAAAGCAGGATTGGTGTTAGGGCTCCAACGCGCAGTCAGAACGACACTGTCACCCAGATTGGTTGTTTTGTTGTACTCGTCGGTTCCCGCATCCGCTCCATGGCCATAATGGGTGGTTATGCGCAGAGGAGAGTATTTAGCTACGGTTATCCGGCTCTTTCTGATTGCTGTTCGGCGCTCATAGCCTGTGCTGCCGGTTCCCGCGCTGGCAATATATCCAAAAGTGATGGAGTCTCCATTGTTGGAGAAATCCGGGTGATCGCCACTGTTTGTCAGGGGCGGTTGTACAGAAGCGGAATTCAGATCATAACTCTCAAAATGACAGGCTTCAGCTCCCTCTAGTTTAACCTGTGAATAGGTTTCGGTAGTTTCCCTAAAAACATTCGGGGCCAAATCGCCACCGATGATGTTACCTCCGACATATACATATAATTTGCCTCTCTGCCACAGGGCCGGGCAGAGAGGCGTGTCATTGTAACCGTCAGGAGCTTTTCTGATCTCGGTTGACCAGTTAATGGTGCCTATGCCATGCAGTATAGAGGGGTTGCAAACAGCCGCCGACATAAAACTGACACTCGCAGCACCCGCACTTGTAATCAGCGTTTGAACCTGAACTGCTTTTGGTTTTTCATCTAGGTCGGAGGTGTTTCCGCAGGGGTTATCCGCTGTAGCATTAGGTAATACAGTGAGTGAACCGTAGTCCGAGGCCGAATCAAGCTCATTTGTAAAAATCAGCAAATAATTATCAATAACCGGCGGTGGTGGCCATAGTGGGCTGTCAGGAAGTACTTCAGGGATTGCATCGGCTATCAATTTGGCTATAGCCATTGCTCCAATGGTGTTGAGGTGAGTGTTATCGCCATCCGGTCCTAATGCTGTGATATCCTCCCCATCAGCAAGCATCCGGTTATAGAGATCCAGACTCAACTGGTTCAAATCGATAAGAGGAACTCTTTTCAGCTCTGCCACAGCTTTAGCCGCATCGGCATAGTCAAGCAGTGAGTAGCAGTTGCCCAGGAGATCAGCGTTGTCCGTTGCCACCACGTCATTCTGAAACTGCAGAACTCCGTTGATATCGGCAACGCGTCCCCTCCGGGCCAACGGTGTGATCAGAACGGGCACACCACCCTCCGCGCGCACATCATCCACCATCTTCGTTAGATTTGCCCTAAACAGGTCGTAAGAACGATCGTTTATCCCTAATGGCCGGCTTTCAGCGGGATAAGTTCCCCGGATTGTATCGTTAAGCTTCTGGTCGTTATGTCCGAACTGAATAAAAACGTAATCGCAATCAAGGTCAACGGTGGAGTCCCAATACCCCTGATCGATGAAACTCTTAGTGCTGTACCCACCGATAGCTCTGTTATTGACGCTCACACCTGCCGGAAGAAAATCACTGAGAGCGCCTCCCCATCCAAAATCATCAGTAACCGTGGAGTCTCCCGCCAGAGCAACAGAGACCGGCTCCCCCGAAAGCTCCTTGACCTGAGGCACACTTTGTGTCACAGAGTTGTCTGTATCCGTTTGAATATCTGCAGCCGGAACACTCTTTTCCTCCTGCTCTGAAGATGAAAGAGACAAAGAATCGGCATCTTTATTATCTGACAAATCAATACGTATGCTCTCTGACATCAGAGTTGACGATTGAGGTTCAGCCACACTCATAACCTTATCACCATTCTCAATTTCCACAGCAAGGGGTTCCGCTTTTTCCAGAAAAGGGTTGAAGTGCATGGCCAGAGCCACCACTGCGGAAGCCACCAGAACCGCCGCTATTCTTCTCCACCATGACCCATCCAAGAACGCGCGTTTCCGCGTCTTCCTGTTTTCAGCACCAACGGAACGTGCATCCTCAGCATAACGACACATCATTCCGTGAATGCGCATCTGCTCCAGATACTGGAATATAAATTCGGAATGTTCATGCAGAAGGGCATGGAATTCGACAAGATCTGCCGCTGTTGCCGTCTCTTCAACCACAGCCATCACCAGTGAGGTAAAACGGGTCTCCTGTTCAGCGATTCCCATACAGATTACCTCCCAGGTTTTCTTCAATACACGCTCCCAGAAGCTGACGGATCCGATAGAGGCTTGCGGATATCGCGTTGGCAGCCCGACCCGAGATGGCTGCCAGCTCATTTACGGCCTGTCTCTCCTTATAGCGTGCCTCAACCAGTTTTCGCATCCGTTCAGGCAGTTTCGACAGACACTGCTCCAACGCATCCAACTGGGTATGTGAATACGAGGGATTCTCTTTCAGGGTTGAGACAACATCCTCCAGAAGGCCATCATCAAACACCAGCCGGTCCCGCACCTGCTTTTTGCGCCAAGTCAACACCTGATAGTAGGCCACCGTCCGGGCCCAGACAAGAAAAGGGCGCTCCGGATCATAGCGCTCCGGATCATAGCGATCCATCTCCCGACAAAGCACAAGGTTTGTCTCCTGCAGAACGTCACGAGCCGCATCCGGCTTACCTGTCAAGGCACACAGATAAAGGAACAGGTCGTTCTGCGCAGCAGTCAGCTCTTTATGAAATACTTTTTCACTATCATCATCCATTTCATACTCCGGAGATATAATACACCCCTCTGTATTAAATGGGCGGCTGAACAACCAAATATGACGCCTAAATCAAAAATATATTACTTTTTTTGGAATTCAGCCATCTTCATGGGAGTTAAGGTGACCGGTCCCAGAAGTCCAGACGGCACCAGTGGCCATTTCGATGCATCAAATTTACGGTAGTTGTGATCCACTAAATTGATCTCATGGAATATCTTCCAGTTCACCTGACGAAAGTCCAGATCACGTATCCGGTTTGCGGAGAGGTTCGTCACTTCAATCTCCAGCAGATTCCTCCCAGGATTAAGATATTTACCGACAGGTGCGCTATAGGGAACACTGTACAGCGATGCGGCACTCTTTCCGTTGATATAGACACGTGCGCTTTCGCGAACATCCCCCAGATCAATCTCCCAGTCATCCGCCCCTTCCGGGATATTGATTTCGATTGAATAGCGGCCGGTTCCGGCGAAGCGCCTAGCCTCTTTATCACCGATTTCTGTCCAGGAAGCAAGAGTAGCTGTTGTTATTTGCGCAGGCAGAACCGGACCGCCATCGACAAAACTAATGGTCCATAGACCCTTTACAACAAGCGGCTCCCCATCCTTAACAATTGCCGACCACGGCGCACCGGCAACAACTCGTTTGTCGAAAGTGCGAATGATGCGTGTCTCTCCCGGATTAAGCTGAAGATAGATGGCATTTGCGCGTTGAATCGCGACTCCGCTTTCCGCTGAACGAGGATCCATAATCACCGCGCTGGCAAAGGGAACCCCCAAAGTTATCCAGCGGCTTACCGGAATTGCCCCCATATTGGCGACAAAATAGTGATAACCCTCCTCATGCCGTCGACGAATGAAGTCCACCCCCTGATCAATCATCGGCTCGCGTGATACAGCCGTTCGATTCAATGCCTGCTTCAGCTTCTCTCGCTTTATCACCAGCTTATCCTGCCCCTTCAGCAGATGTTTCAATGCGACACGTCGTTCTTCCAGTTTATTGAAACCCGGCACGTCCTCAGGCAGATTATCCAGAAAAAACACCGCTCTACCGCTAGCAGAGATTTTAAAAATTTCCTTTAATGTATCCAGCGGCATATGAGCGGTCTTTGGAACCACAATCGCCTTATAGTCTTCGCTTTGGCTGGCAATCAGCTGACGGTCGGAGATAAAGTCAAAACCGTAACCATCTGCTTTAAGTTGGGTTGCGACCTTTCCACAAGAGGACTTGGTCAGCCATTCAGGATGATGGACAGTCAGCATCTGCTGCATGCCGTTTTCATTATGCCAGATATCGTAGACCGGCCAGTACAGAGCCACATCATTATCCGGGCTACCCGACTGAAGAATGGACTGACAACGCGTTATATAGGCATTCAGCAGCGGCGCGTCACGCCAGATGGCGTTGCGCGGATTATATTCAAATGATGCATAAAAAAGCCATCCAGGCCACGGAGCATCTTTAGGGCTGTAGCAAGTGCCATGAAAAAAGATGTGATTGATGCCGTTCAGAAAGAGCTGATCTATCTCCGGTTTAGCCTGAGATAGAGCCGTGCGGAAATGGTTGCGGATCCATGTGCAGGCCTCCGCCGCGACAAGGGGTTTAGCGGCGACATGAGCCGCTGAAGATGCCATGCGATTGATCAGGGGGCGGGGGTAGTTTCTGCCATCAACATTGCTCTTGTCTCGACGTATGCCAGGGATATTGAAGACGCTTGCTCCGAATATCTCAGTCTCAGGAATTCCACTTGCCGCATAAAGGTCAAGCAGGTTCGAGGGCGACCCATGCGCTTGATTGCGCGTGGTACATCCCTTGGATTCAGACCACTTAACCCATTCTTTCAAATAGGCGAGATGCAGGTCCGACAGTGTCTGGCGATAATCCGACTTGATTCGGGCAACGGTATCAGCATCACCTCTCCGGCCAAATAACTCCGGTAGATATTTTGTCAGATCGTATCCACGACGTCTGCTGAATTCCTCGGGAAGCTCTCTGCACCAATTACCTTTGAATTCAAATGAATCATGATACATCGCACGCGGCATAACCACATCATTACCGCTGAAGGGGATATCAAAGTGACTCAGGTAAAAGGCCATTGCCTCCGCCGAGAAGGGATTAATGGCTTTACCGCTGTTTCCGGGTGCCGCCCGTTTCACATTTCTTCCTGAAAATTTCTGAGTTATCTTACCCTCCTTGAAATCAACTGTTGCGTCACAATATTCGTCGGTCACCATAGGCCCACCGAAGGGCCAGCCGGTGCCGGTGGTCATATCCACCCACATCCCCAGACGTTCCGCTTCTTTAGAGGCATGGCTCACCATCGCTACAAACTCAGGCGAAAGATGCTGGATATACTTTTTCTCGTATCCCTTAACCCCGTAGATCGGAACAATGGTTCCTCCTCCCATTCCCGCCTTACGCATCGCCTCCAGGTTCCAGGTGATGTTCTCTTTGTCAACGGCACTGCCCATCCACCACCAGTAGGCACCCGGCCGATTGAATGTTGATGGTTCCGGCCAGTCCAAATCCCCGGCAGCCGCCATCTGCCCATATGGGCAAATAAGTGTAACCAGAAAAGTAGTTATAAATACTCTTGTTTTAGTCATTTTTTCATCCTGTAACTTTTATACGCTTCTTTAACTAAATGGGCGGTGAACAACTAAATATGACGCAAAAATAAAAAATTTCTAACAGCTCTCCCCATTACTTCTCGGCCATCTTCGCCTCGTAATACTCAAGTAAAGTTTTAAGGTTCACCTTTGTGTAGGGCTCATCACAGGCCGGAGTCGTCTTTCCGGCATCGGCAAACCACATATCCAGAGTCTCTGGCATAAAGACAGCGTTGTGCAGGTTCGACTCCATAGAAACCGGACGCTTAATGATCTCAATCATCAGCTCCGGGGTGATCTTTCCAAACTGCTCATGCACCCGTTCGGAGAGTTTTTTGGCACGCTCATTGAGCGAGATAAGAACCGTCTCCTGCGGCATCTTCGGCAGCAGCTCATGCTGCTGCCCGGGCTGAAAAACATCCAGCGACTCCGGACGTGCACGCATTGCCACCATATTCTTTTTGGCATCACTAATCACA
Source organism: Kiritimatiellia bacterium (assembly GCA_027858965.1). Lineage (GTDB taxonomy): Bacteria > Verrucomicrobiota > Kiritimatiellia > RFP12 > UBA1067 > M55B167. Next base: position 108,714 of record JAQIBS010000137.1, on the reverse strand, counting down.
TAGTAGTATTCGCATGTCCGTGGAGTTTTGCGCATAATCGCCATCGCCTCATCGACTGTCGCGGCCTTTTCCACAATCTCCCGTATCAGAAAACTCATTGGCATGCCGTCCCAAACTTCGAGATCGCGACCACTCATCTGGCCGATCGCCAGACCACGCACATTCATCGCAGTCACGGTTCCAAGAAAACCGGCATATCCCACTGACATCCACGGAATACCGTCATCAGGAATAAAGACCTGCAACACAGTGTACTTCTGCAAATTAATGTCCCGCATATAATCCAGCACCCGTGCATGCACCAACCGTCCATCAGCCGTAGCTGCATTCCTGACAGCAATACCACTGCAATGAAAGAGTGCCGGAAAGAAGTTCCCACAGATTGCATCGCGTTCCGTAATCCCCGCCGCAGCCGCCATCGAGCGACACTCCCGCAGAAAGCGTTCTGGTGTATGCGGTTCGGCCTGCCGGTAAACCTCATTAATCCGGTCGTAAAACCAAAGCCCTTTCTTAACCGAATACTCAGCGCCGACCAGCGCCATGGTTTGAGGCATCACATGCGGAACCAGGTCTGACAACAAGTGACCATGCGCCGCCCCCATCTGCTCAGGTGTTCCGCTGACAATCAGCACACGCTTCTTGCCGGCCATACACAGCAGGCCATGGCCATTGGGGTCTTTCGCAACCAGAGTTAACTCCTGTGCGGACCCAACCTGGATCAAAAATAAAACAGTAAGGGCACAACATATGCGTATCAGCAATTGATTCATAATCTTAATCCTCTCCTTATGGAATGTTGACATTAGCCGCTTCACCGAAGGGTAAGACAAACATTATACGCGCCCTCCCGCAGTCGCGGGAGAGGCGCGTCCTACAATCCTTCGTCAATTTCAACTCTTCAACAACTTCAACCTTTTTTAACCTTAAACTCTTTAAACCCACATCGTGCAGGGCGTACCTTTCGCAGAGGGCACGCAAAATATACTTGGTTCTGGCTATGCCGAATCAGCGTGCTATAACACTTAGAGTCCATGGAACTTGGCGACCGCTTCACCCCGGGAGTGAACATGCAGCTTTTGATAGATACGCTGCACGACCGTCATGACGGTATTGCGGCTGATGCCGAGTTTGTCGGCGATCTCTTTATACGCCAAACCTTTTGTCAACAGGTCGAGTACCTCTTTCTCGCGGGGTCCCAACGATACCTCTTTTGCATCATCAACCGGTTTTTCCTGCGGTTCTCTGAAAGATTTCACAATTTTACGGGCGATGCTGCTGGTAATCGGCGAGCCACCTTTGTAGACATCATGAACCGCCTCCAGCAACTGTTTCGCCCGTACCGGTTTGAGAAGATAGCCATGCGCCCCGGCCGCCAGCGCCTTGAAGATTGTCTCTGTGTCAGATAAAACGGAGAGTATCATAAACTGCGTTTTCGGCATCTTCGGCGCCAGCTGCTGAACCAGAGAGACTCCATCCATACCCGGCAGGTTAACATCTACCAGGGCGACATTCGGCGGGGTCTTCGGAATGCTCACCATCGCCTCCTCTGCCGAGGAATAGGCCCCGACGCATATGCATTGCTTATCATTTGCAAGGATTTCGGTCAGGCTCTTTAGAACACGCTCGTCATCTTCAACAATTGCAACGGGTATCGTTATTTTCTCGGTATATTTCATTTATGATTTTTGCCTGCTTGAACTTCTAAACTCATTTTCCAGGTGCCATCATTAGTGATGGAGGAGAGTATCTCACATCCCGGTCACCGACGATCTTTATATCTCTTTTATATCCTTTATTCTGTTCTCTGCTGATAATAAAGGTCACCTTGCCATTCGTGTCCGCATTAAGGAAATTATCCAGAGCTGTTCCTGACAGTGTTTTAACCGTGCCCTCTGCATCAGTAGGTATCACTGTGATCTCACCCAGATGAGTGGTTGTTTCTGTGTCAACACGGTCAGCAGAGTTGGTATTATTGCCTGGAGCGTTACTCCAGGTAGTTGTCGATGGATCCCAGATGTCCAGAGTCTCATCTGTCAAACCATAGACAAAGAGAGTTTGATTATTGCCGTAATAATGATGTCGGTCGTCTACGACTAGTAGGATTACGTTCAAAGAGGCGTTGGTTGCCGCTGCATCGTTACTTGAAATATCAAAACGTATATATCCCTTACGCGTAAATTTAGTCAGCAAATCCGCATCGTTTTTCAGATGCCAGCCTCCGGCAATCCCGAATGCTCCGGTATCATCAGCTGATACCTGACCACTGACTCCACCGGTTCCGGAAAGCGTGGTGATCTCCGAAGTTAGAGTAAGCTTTGGAGGCGCATAGGTTTCATGTGCATCTCCGGCTAACAGAAGGTTCCAGCCGCTGAACGTCTCTATGGAATCAGGTCTACACAAAATAAAGGTCACCTTGCCATTTGTATCTGCATTCAGAAAGTCAATCAGCGCGGCACTGGTAAATCTTTTCGGGGTTCCGGCATCCTCGTAGGCAACCGTAAACTCTCCCAGAAAAACAGCACTGTTTGTCACAACACCGCTGGAAGATGATATATCATTAGCCGGTGCGTTGTCCCAGGTTGTTTCAGCCGGGTTCCAGTTATCGAGCGATTCATCTGTGAGACCATACACATTTATAGTCTGATCGATATTTTTATATATTATATCGGTCATGCAGACCACCATATCAAGATATGCTGACCGGATCGTGAAATCAACATCACTGATATCCATGCGTATATAACCCTTACGGGCAAAATTATCGACCGACCCGGCGTTCTTTAAATTAATATCCACTCCACCGAAGTGCCCGGTATTGCCCCCCCGGACAAAGCCGCTTACCCCGAGTTTGCTGTGAGTTGTCCGCACCCGGAGCTCGTGGTTCTCAGCTGTAGCGACTGTTGCAAAAAGGGCGAGGGCAAACATGCTGAATACGAGATGCGGAATACGGGATTCGGGTTTTAAGACACATTTACCAAATCTCGCATCACTGAGTTTGCAGAGACCTAAACAAAATCGTAGGACGGTCCTCCGGGCCGTCTGATCATAGGCGGCCCGGAGGACCGCCCTACATGCTTTCCACCACAATTTCATAATCGCTCCTGATAATCAAGATGGGCTTCTACCTTTTCAAGCTGAACCATAGAAGAGAGCTTTTCATCCCCGGAACTGATGCTGATCTCAACCGTATTCTCTCCTTGTCGCCATATTGAAGAGGGAACCTCACAATCAATCCGCAGCAGCTTCTGTCGAGGATTAATCTTATAGTTACCTTTACCTCCAGATGGTGGCTGTGGTTTGGGCGAGAATATCTGAGAGTCTTTCCACTCCGCGTCGCACACAGAGATTGAAAGCGTCGCACTGTTGAAACGGACATCAAACATATCACTCTTACCTGCTCCGTACAGAATACATCGCAAAGTCAGGGTTGCCGCTGAGCCACCCGTTCCAGGAGCATCACTGATGTGCATCACAAGCTTAGCTGACTCCCCTTTTCTGCTGAGTTTCAATGGCAGCGGCGCGGTATCATTGCGGTTAAAGAAACCATCCGCCCAGGGATAACCACCCCGACGTTCAACTGCAAAGAACTTGTCCTTACCAGCCATTGTGCGTGGATCGCCGACTGACCTGAAAGCCTGCTGATGTGTTAACGGGGCTATTTCGCCTCCGACCTTCTCCGCAACCTCAGGTGTGCCCATTGCCCAGTTGAAGGTAACCACGCTGTCAGCACCACGCTGAAAATGATTGGAGAACACACCACGCAGAAATTCAATCGGTGCATAACGGTAGCCATCGGTTGCATGATGATCATCAAAGCAGGGTTGCAGCTGGACATCGCTGCCCACTGCTGCACGAATACCTTCCACATCAACATCCATAGTGCGTGTTCCCAGAGTCAGCACATCCACTAGGTGGAGCTCTGCCCATCTCTTCAGGTCAAAACCGTCGATATGGCATCCTTCCATGGTCTGCGGAACACGGGCTGCCAGCAATACGGGCCGCCCCCTGCGCTTCGCCTCCTCAAGAGACATCATCCGCACCATACGCATGAACTCAGTAACATGTCTACGCAACTCCCACTGCCGCCCCGCAGGCAGACAGGGAATATGACGTGCAAAATCGATCTGGATGCCATCAAGGTCAAAGCGCTTTATCAGCTCACGCAGTATCTCGACCTTATGGCGACGGAGCCCCTCTGACGCCAGGTTCCACATTGGATGATTCCACCAGGAAACCGGCATGGTCCAATCCGGGTGTTCCAGTTTCAATGTGCTCGGCACCTTCGCATGTCCCCCTTCGGGCAGAACGTCAACCTCACTGATACGATGATTCCAGAAAAGCTCAAGCTTGCGTTTACGCGTCTCTTTCATCAGTTCCAGAACCCAGTCTGTACCCTCTTCATGCCAACGCTTTGCCAGAGGATGAATCTCAGGTTGAAAAACCTTGCTCGGATATACACTGCCCACGGCATTGCCGGCGATATCCCACCAGATCGCATCAATCTGGGAACCCGGTTCATCCACATAGGAAAACACAGCATCCCGGAAAGGACCGAAGGGCACATTTCCATCTGGATGCATCTTCAAGTATTTCAAATGCACCCAGTAAACATCATGCTGAATAACAATACGGCGTTTGCGGGCTCTCAGTAATGCTATGTGCTCCGCAGGCAACTCAACTGGAGCCGTTGCAGCAAAAAGCGACGGCACACCGGCCACTGCCAAAGCGGCGCTGGATTTCACAAAATCTCTTCGGTTAATTTTCATGGTTTTGAACTAATATAGGCGTTTAGGTGGTTAGGCTGAAGGTGTTTAGGTTTCAGCCATATCCTTTCACACTCTGACCTCTGAACATAATAATGCGTCTATGTATTGTGAATATAAATCCTCACAGTCCCAGATACTTGGCAACTGCCTCGCCACGTGAGTGAACGTGCAGTTTCTGGTAAATACGCTGAACCAGAGTCATTACAGTATTACGACTGATATCCAGCTTATCGGCGATCTCTTTATAGGCAAGTCCTTTTGTCAATAGATCCAGAATTTCACGCTCCCGAGGACCTAACGAAACTTCCGCTCCTTTATCAGGCTGATTTGTCTCCGGCTGACGGAAGGTCTGCACAATCTTTCGCGCTATACTGCTGGTTATCGCTGGCAAGAATCTCCGTCAGACTCTTCCTTACACGCTCATCATCTTCAACTATTGCAACAGGTATCATTTTGTTTCCGCATAGGGCAGAGAGCATAGAGCATGGGGAAGATGGCTGTCCTTTCTTCTCCTTTTTCAATGCGTCGTGCCAATTCATGTACAAGAAGTATTCTCTCTCTTTACAGCTTTTAATATTAACGAAATACTATAAAATTGTCATGTCGCTATTAATAGTGACAAGGTCGGCTTGACCTTGAGCGGTGACGGGGTCACCGCACTCCAGAGCGCTTCGCGCCGATCACATCAGGCTAACCTGAAATCTCAAGCGTGTTCCTCGACCGGATTCGGTGTTTAAATCAAAACTCCCATCTATCTCCTTCATACGATTCTGCATATTGATGATTCCGTTATGCCTGCCGGCCCTGGAAGGAATCGATTCCGGATCAAATCCGCATCCGGTATCACTCAGTTCAATTTTCAGGAAAGTTTTTGTGACCTCCACTTTAAGCCGCACTTCACATGACCCCGCATACTTGACGGCGTTATGAAGCGCCTCTCTTATTGCGCAGAAGATGTGGTGCCGAATCATGGATGAAACCTGCAGGTCAGGGCATTCAATAGGCAGATCCGGACGGAACCTCAAGCCAGATGCACGCAAATATTCATCCGTATAATTTTCCAGATAGGAAAGCATGCTGTCCAGCGTATCGTTCTTCGGATTAACTGCCCAGACAATCTCATTCAGGCTCTGAGCCAGGGAACAGGCCGCCTTGAAAATCTGGTCGAGGCGTAATTTCATTTGTGCGGGATTACCTTGTTCGCCCTGCGCCAGTTCAGATTGCAGAGCCATCTGGGTTAAGCCGGCACCCAGATCATCATGTATATCTCGCGCAATACGAACACGTTCGCGTTCGACAGCCCTTTTACGTTCCATCTCCCGTTCGCGTTCCCGAGTCTCTCTCCTCTCCTTCTCCAGCTTCAGGATTTCACGCCTTTTTACAAGCAGACCCACCGTGACTCCTACAGCAACCAACAGTAAAAGCGTTAATAGTGTCGTAAACCAGAGAGTCTGCCAGAAGAAAGGGCAGACAATGAACTGCACCCCCTTCCCGCTTTCAATCCAGCCGCTAGAGGGACGGGAGACCATTACACGAAACCGATAGCGTCCCGGAGGCAGACGTGAAAAACTTATCCGCCGTCCGGTTGATGGTGTAGACCACTCGTTTTCATATCCATCAAGCCGCGTCCTGAACAAGACCTGCTCTGGATTCACAAAAACAGGGGCCGTATAACTGAATGTAATATTGCGGCTTCCTGCAGGCAGGTCAATCTCAGGTGAGCTCTCCTCATAAAAGCCATCTCCCGGCTGACTCTGTTCAGTCAGTTTTCGCACAAAGGTTTCACCTCCACGCTGTCGGGCTGATATCTCTTCAATATATACCTGCAATGCAAAGTTATCCTCTTTCAACTGCCCGGGATTTATCATTGCTAAACCTGAGTGTGTTGCAAACCAGAGCAGACCATCCTGCGTCTGCACAGCCAGAGGCCCGCTGTGGTCACCCCCCACAAGCCCGGAATCCAGTCCGTCATCCCGACCAAAGGTGCGGACAGTTAAAACCTTCTTCCGGCCTTCAGCCACATCCATCATATCAGCCTTTGCCACCCGCATGATCCTCTGTCGCGTGCCCAGCCATAAATGCCCCTTACCATCATCAAGCATCTGCCATATATCATCAAAGGGCAAGCCCTGCTCTTGCGTAAAAGATACTGAACAAGAGAGAGATTGAGGAACACGGGGGTCACAATCGACAAAAAGAACCACGCCCTCGGAGGTCGCAAGCCACATCCGGCCTTCCGGATCCTGAAGCAAAGCACGAATTGTATCAGAGGGTAATCCATCCGACTGCCGGATGCACCTGTGATTGCCGTCACTATCGATATGCCACAGACCGGTGCACTGGGTTGCAGCCCACATTCCATTACGAGAATCGGCATGCAATGCCAGAATTGTATCATCCGGGCCAGCTACCGGGTTCAGACGGTTCTGCTCATCACGTTTCAATATTCCTTCCCGTGTGCCGACCCATAAGCGTCCATCTGTAGATTCAGCCAATGCCGTGATTCCTCTAGAGGCATATCCTCCCATTGATCTGACCTGATCCACTTTTCCGTCCGGAGATACCTTCCAGAGATGGTCATCGCGTGTACCCACCCAGAACGTTTTATCTCGTTTCATACACATTGCAGAAACGGTTGCACCGTTCAATACCGGCGGGTCTGTTTTAAAGGAACTGAACTCTCCAGCTGATCCGACCAGTATGCCATGTCCTTCCACGCCAACCCAGAAACCGCCTTTTTCATCGGGCCGAAGGGCCGTAACCGTCTGCTGTACGTTTAACTCCTTCACTGCAAACATCCGCACTGTTCGCGACTTAAGCTGAAACAGACCATTACCACTGCCAGCCCACAGCGAACCATCCGCCGCGGATTTAAGAGAACGTACATCATGCGCCTTATCAATGCCTGCTCTCACCAGCATCTGCAGGTTCTTTAAATTCGACCTATATATTCCTTCAACAGCTCCAAACCAGACCTCTCCATCTTCCTGTTCAAGTAAGGCCATATGTCGCAAACCAGGGGGAACTGACTCATACCACTCTTCATCGTTACACCGGAAAAGTTTTCCATCCACCCGTTTTCCCCAAAGCGATCCGCCAACTCCTGAAAACAACTGAAAAAGCGCTTCACGCCCCTTTCCACAGGGAAAATCAGCCGGTCCATAATGCTCTCCATTAATAGCAAAGAGCCTTCCATCTCCAACCAACCAGATCTGCCCCCTCTCATCCATGCAGGCTGATGTGAAAATTTCCGGGGCATCATTTCCAATCGGGCAGATCCGATTCAGGGAACTATCTTCAAACTTGTACATCCCTACATTCGAAGCAACCCAGATGGTGCCATCGGGAGCCTCCTTTACCCAGAAAATTTCAAGGTGAGGTAATTGTTCAAGTCTTCCATCAGGGGTTTCGACCTGCCAGAGCTCCTCTTTGCTGAAGTCAGGGTTTCCTTTTAGAGGAACAACCTCCCAGCCTGCTCCGGAATTCCGCATAACACCATCTTCGCCAGAGACCCATACATCGCCATTCCGGTCACTAATAATGCAGTTAAAACGTCTGGGTTTCTTATCGGGATAATCTTCCTGAGGAAGAGAGATGAATTCCGCACCATCGAATCGGACCACATTGCGTGGCGTGGTCAACCAGATAAATCCATCGTCAAATATATCAACCGCCGTAACGATTCCTTCAGGCAATCCCTCTTCAACACCCCACCGACGAACCGTATACTCATCCTTAATAGGCTGAGGCGCCGCACACGCACACACAACAAAACAGAAAACCAGAAGAGAGGATAACCAAATACCGGAAAAACCTTTCATCCTGCCCCTCCACAACTCATATATTTCACAGTAATGCTCATCTGGGTATATTTTAACACCCCTTTTCTTTGAACAGGTAATTGGAGGGTTAAGGGTTAGGGTAAACTCACGATAGTACTAATCTAAGTAACGTTATCAAAGACAGTAAAAATTGGCAAATGATAAAAATATGGCTCTCTTTTTCGGCAGGTCAAAAAGAGTGTGTACTTTTATACAGGGGGACGATGGCCCTCCGACAATACTTAAAAAATCAGCACGGGACAGCTTGCTGTCATCGTGCTGTTTTTTTGTGCCCCCGCCTGCGCCCGCACGCGGGACTGAGGCGAGGCACGCAGCTTACGCGAAGCTGAGCTTACCGTCAACGGCCGTTACGCTGACCTTCGCTCCGGGTAGATATTCGCCAGCCACAAGCTTACGCGCCAGCGGCGTTTCCAGCTCGCGCTGCAATGCCCGTTTAACTGGACGTGCTCCGTAAACCGGATCATACCCGCGTTCGGCCAGCAACGCAATTGCGGCATCATCAACCGAAAGTTCCAGCTCCTGCTCCTTTAAGCGGGATCTAAGATCCTGCAGCTGAATCTTCACAATCTCACCGATCTGCTCCTTGTTCAGCATGCTGAACAGAACCACCTCATCCAGACGATTAAGAAACTCCGGGCGGAAGTGAACCTTCAACCGCTCCATGATCTGCTCGCGCACACTCTCTGAAACCTCCATATCAGCGCCCTCGCCCACCGGCTCCGCCAGCAGCTCCGATCCGATATTGCCTGTCATGATAATCACCGCATTACTGAAGCTCACCGTGCGACCGCGGTTATCGGTCAGTCGTCCGTCATCCAGCATCTGCAACAGGATATTAAAAACATCATGATGCGCCTTCTCAATCTCATCCAGCAGGATCACGCTGTAGGGCTTGCGCCGTACCGCCTCAGTCAGCTGTCCGCCCTCCTCATATCCCACATATCCGGGAGGAGCTCCCACCAATCGCGAAACCGTGTGCTTCTCCATATACTCGGACATATCAATCCGCACCATCGCATTTTCGGAGTCAAAAAGCTCAATTGCCAGCGCCTTGGCCAGCTCGGTCTTACCCACACCGGTCGGACCCAGGAAGAGGAATGCACCCACCGGTCGCTGCCGGTTCTTGATTCCAGCACGTGAACGTAGAACTGCATCCGCCACCGCATCAACTGCCTCATTCTGTCCAATCACCTGCTTATGAAGATCATCAGAGAGATGCAACAGCTTGCTACGCTCGCCCTCCAGCAGTTTGGTCACGGGAATGCCCGACCAGCGCGACACCGCCGATGCAATCTCCTCGGGAGTCACCTCTTCGCGCAACATGGAATTCTCTTCATTTTCATGCAGGCGCTGCAAGGCCTCCTCCAGCCGCTTCTCCAGCTCTGGAATCTTGCCATACTTCAGTTCAGCGGCCTTGTTATGATCAGAGGCACGTTCGACCTGGTCGTACTCAATCTTGGCCTCGTTCAGCTCCTCGCGAAGTTTACTGGTCTGTTCCAGAACATCTTTCTCCGACTTCCAACGAGAGACCATCTCATCCGAGCGACTCTTAAACTCCGCCAACTCCTTGCGCAGCTCCTTCAAGCGCTGCTTGGAAGCCTGATCTTTCTCCTTCTTAAGCGCCGCCTCCTCAATCTCAAGGCGCATCACCTTACGGGTAATCTCATCCAGCTCGGCGGGCATAGAGTCCATCTCCGTCCGGATCGATGCGCAGGCCTCATCCAGCAAATCAATGGCCTTATCCGGAAGGAAACGATCCTGCACATACCGATCCGAGAGAATCGCGGCCGAAACCAACGCCGCATCCAGAATACGCACATTATGATGACTCTCAAAACGCTCTTTCAACCCACGCAAAATGGAAATTGAGTCCTCCACACTGGGAGCTTCCACTTTGATCGGCTGGAAACGACGCTCCAGAGCGGCATCCTTTTCCATGTATTTGCGATACTCATCCAGGGTAGTTGCACCGATACAATGCAGCTCACCACGTGCCAACATCGGCTTGAGCATATTACCGGCATCCGAGGAGCCCTCGGTCTTGCCAGCACCAACTATCGTATGAATCTCATCAATAAAGAGCAGGATGCGTCCTTCAGCAGCCTTGATCTCATTCAGAACCGCCTTGAGACGCTCCTCAAAATCACCACGAAACTTGGCACCCGCCATCAGAGAGGTCATATCCAGGGAAAAGATCGTGCGATCCTTAAGTCCCTCAGGAACATCACCTCGCACAATACGCTGGGCCAGCCCCTCGACAATCGCGGTCTTACCGACACCCGGTTCACCGATCAGCACTGGGTTGTTCTTGGTTTTACGTGAAAGAATACGAACCACATCGCGGATCTCCGTATCGCGCCCAATCACAGGATCGAGCTTACCCGCACGGGCCAGCTCCACCAGATCGCTACCATATTTTGTCAGAGCTTCATACTGACCTTCCGGATTATCGCTGGTCACGCGCTGATTACCGCGCACCTCTTTGAGGGCCTCCAGAAAACTCTTGGTATTCACACCGGCATCATGCAGAAGCTTGCCAACCCCGTTTTTTTTACTCAGGCCGGTCATGGCCAGCAACAGATGCTCCACCGAGAGATATTCATCACCCAGACGCTTGGCGTAATCTCCCGCCTTAACCAACAGCGAATTAAACTCCTGCGTCACATAGATCTTACCGTGCTCCACGTCGCCACTCACAGCGGGGCGTTTAGAAAGCGCCTCTTCAACCGAAGCAGTCAGAGCAGGAACCGAAACTCCCATACGTTGCAACAGCGAAGGAACCAGCCCCTCCGGCAATTTAAGCAGGGCAAATAGCAGATGCTCCACATCAACCTGCTGATGAGTGCGTCGTATTGCCTCTCCCTGCGCTTTTTTCACCGATTCCTGCGCTTTCTGGGTCCATTTATTCATATCCATCATAGTTTTAAAACCTTTCTACAAAATATGCTATATCTTAAGCATACCCCGTGCCACCCCTGACAATAATTATATAAACAACTTTATATTATGCACTTACATTTTATCACCACGAATACAACATGAGACATTTTAACACACTAAGAGACAGGCAATCGGGACAAATCCGATTCTTTCTTAATGCCTGACACCATTTCTTGGTTACATTGTTGTTTTTTAATGCCTGACACCATTTTTCATGTTTATCTCGCGTTGATCGTTATTCCAATAGCGGAAATTTCCATTGCATGCGGCTGATCGGATTTTTTTGGAAAAAGCCAACTTCCAAAGCAGACATTAACATTCTGCAGGCGTGAGAGACGTAACGACGGTCCTGCATTCTGAGCTGCCTCCGGGTCCCAGTGAGTGAAAAGACGAAGGTTTTTGATGGGAATCCGGGTTGTGCGCCACTCCGGGGTCAGTTTAACAACTGTCCCCCAGGTGACACCCCCCGATTCCATCAGAGCCAGTTCAAAAGAGGTGGTAGCCGGTGCCGCCGCACGTGCACAGACATACAGGATCGCATCCTCGTCCGCGCCTTTCCACAAATTGGCCAGTGTACTCCCATCACATGTACCACGCATGGAGAGAGATTCAAAATCATCGCTGAAACCTTCCGCGCCAATATGGACAGCGGTCCGCCCCTGATCATCAGAGGTTCCCCATCGCTGGATCTTTTTATTCCACAGCCTGGACCTTAACCACTCATCTGCATCAAAGATGCTCCACGGGATTCCGCCCCCGACTGATACCAGCTGCCAGGCGGATCGAAGCTGCACCCATTCAACGGATTGTATTTCGATTAGCTGGGGTTTGGTTCTCGATTCCTTCAACAGCCAGGCACCCGTGAGAACACTGAGACTCTCAACCTCTGCCCAATCAAATGCATCCGCCGACGGAAGCCCCCACAAAGTCATCATCTCTGAGGCCGGCACAAGATACTCATGCCATACAGGAGCCAGATAAATATTACAACCGAGGCCCTGACCATTCCGCATACGGAAGCCCAGCTCAACCGCCGAAGCACTGCCTACACTGCGCGCAACAACGCGCAGCCCCCTGTCAGGTCCGGGACGCGGCATCCGGAGTGGCGCGAAGCTCTGAAGAAAACCGGCAGCAGATAGACCTTGCGCTGATCTGTACCGGTATAGGCATCCGCAACATTAAAGATATCCGGATAAACCTGCAACCTCCAGACTCCTGACGTAACCCGGTCCAGAAAGTAGGTGCCACTCCCTCCAAAGCTGACGCAGGGCGAACTGCCACACCCCCAGATACGTTTCAGCTTTTCCGGTACTGGCGGTTGGGTCTCGGTGGTATTGCTGTAGATAAAAGCATCTTCCGCGGCCATCTCCGAAAGATTCTCCGTATCTGAACTGCGGAAAGGCGGAAATGTTGCAGCTCCACATGGTGATTATCAATGAGATTTCCCTCTGCATCACTGAATTCACGATCAAAGCAGTGAACACGGATACACCCTAACCCTAACCGGCGCAGGTGGGCTACATCATCAAGGATGGTCTGGCGATGATCGCCACCAAGTTTACGGACCTCTGCATAATCAACCGTGAAGGGGGTGTAGTAATTGACACCAAAAAGTGCGACCTCATCATTCGATCCACGCCAGCGCAGACCTCCCTGTTGATCGACGTAAGCATCCTGGTCAGCGGCAGCAGATTGTGCCCCCATCGCCGTAAAGCTCAGGACAGCAACGCAGAACAGTCCAACCATCAACAGTCCTGTTCTTCGCAACCACTCTCGCCGATTCAAATCCGTTTTCATACTGCCCTCAGAATTCCCAGCCAGAACGAATATATGGTTTGATCAAGGCATTCGCTACCTTGTTGTCCGAAATGCATTGGTCGGCATTCCAGTTGATTTTACCAGGAATACGCTGCGCCATACATCCAACCAGCATACTTTCCACCAACGGAACCGAGTGATCGGTGCCGGATGTTGTTTTTGTCAGGCCGAAACACGCTTCAACAAACTCACGCCGCTGATTCTGATCCCTGGCACGCGGTAATGAAAGCGGTACTGCCTGGCAGGCCTCATGCTTGGTAATGGATTTCATCTTTTTCTCCCCTTTCAAGGCAATATAGCTGAATTCACCGTAGTCGTCGGTATTCACCATAACGCCCTTATCGCCCAGGATGAAACATCCGGTTGTCGGCACCTTACCCAATGTTTCAATCACCTGTGGCATGATTTCAGCCGCGGGTTTGCGATAGCCATCATACCAATAGAGATCAACCGGAGGTTTCCTGCCGCGTGCGGCATAGGTCAGGCGGACCTTGCTGTATTCTGGATATGTATCGGCATAGCGCTCAGAGATTTCAACTGCTTCACCGGCTGTGACCTTCCCGAGCTCCAGCCCACGGAAGGCCAGGTTCATGGTATGGCATGCCATGTCGCCGAAAGCACCGGTGCCGAAGTCATAAAAGGCACGCCATGCAATGCGATGGTAGACCCCTTTTTTGAAAGGCCGTTCGGGAGATATTCCCAGCCAACACTCCCAGTTCAACTCAGGAGGAACCGGATCGGAGCCTACAGGACGTTTTACCGGCTGTTTCCAACCCCATGTATTACCAGGGGAGATTTCAGGACGGTTGGTCCAGACATGAACTTCGGTGACATTGCCAAGCAGCCCCGAGCGCAGGATTTCCACACCACGACGCATACCGTCTTTTGCACTGCCGTGGTTGCCCATCTGGGTGATTACTCCGCAATCCTTTGCCGTATCCTTAAAGTAGCGGGCCTCCCAGATTGTACGCACGAGCGGCTTTTCCACGTAAACGTGGCAACCCCGCTTCATAGCCTGTATTGCGGCACGAGCGTGGGTGTGATCAGGCGTGGCAACCATGACAGCATCCAGAATCTTTTCAGTTTCAAGCATCTTACGGTAGTCAGAATATGTGCTGAAGTCCGCCTTCAAACCTTTATCAAGGTGCCATTTCTTCGCGTTATCAAGCATGGTCGAATCTGTGTCGCTCATGGCGACAACCTGAACATTGCCGCAATCGACCATTTCAGACCAATCCCGGATGCCTTGACCTCCAGCACCCACGACTCCTAGCCGAAGCATCTCGCCCGGTTTGCGAAAAGATAATGTCTTTTTTGTAGATGTACAACCGTTAATAGCCATAGCTCCCGTTGCAAAGGCGGAATTCCTTAGAAATTTTCGACGTGTCATTGTAATTTTACTCATATCAATTGTTCCTTTATACAGTGTATTTCTCAGATGAGTTATTCAAGCATAAATCCGAACGCTGAAAATATCAAGATAACATATGCGCACACTTTATGGTAATTTTGCGTACACACGACTCTTTCTCCATCGGCTCAAAATCACGTTCCTAAAACCTGAATAATGTCGCAAGCAGATATTGAGATCACAATGTGATTGAAGAGACCTTCCGCAAATCGATTGTTGAGGCAGGAGGAGGCTCGGCGGATACCGCCCGCATATTAAAAGATGCACATGGTTGATAGTTCAGGAAAGTTATGCTATCCTAATCACTAAACAAAGGAATCTATTATGGATAGTATCATGCAAATGTTGCAGCAGATAAAATGGGAAGATCTGCTGACCACCTCATCCCGAGTGCTTATAATTCTGGCACTGACCTGGCTTGGCTTATCTATTATTAAGAAATCCCTTGTAAAACTCGAAGGCCGGCTGCTTAAGACGAGCAGGGAGTCCGGCGAGCCCCCTTCCGAATCCAGTAAACGTATAGAAACCCTTATTCGTCTGATACGTCAGGCCATCCGCATTGCCATATTGTTGACGGTTATCCTGATCATTCTTAAAGAGTTCGGTGTGGATATTCGCCCGATTCTGGCCAGCGCCGGTATTCTCGGCCTGGCAATCGGTTTCGGCGCGCAAAACCTCGTACGAGATTGTATCTCCGGTTTCTTCTTTATCCTCGAAAATCAGGTCCGGGTGGGTGACGTTGCTGTCGTCAACGGAACCGGAGGTCTGGTGGAAAGCATCAACTTCCGCACGATCGTTCTGCGTGACCTCTCAGGCGTGGTTCACATATTTCCCAACGGCACCGTCACGACATTGAGCAACATGACCAATGACTGGTCAGCTTACGTCTTCGAAATCGGGGTGGCCTACAAGGAAAACACCGATCAGGTGATTGAGATCATGAAAGCTGTCGGAACTGAGCTGAAAAAAGATCCCGCCAATGGCGATCTCATGCTGGACGAGCCGGAGATATTCGGCGTGGACAAGTTTGACAACTCAGCGGTCATCATCAAGGGCCGGATCAAGACCAAGCCCATCCGCCAATGGCAGGTAGGCCGGGAATATTTACGTCGAATCAAGCTGGCTTTCGACAAGGCTGGCATCGAAATCCCCTTCCCGCACCAGACGCTCTACTTCGGTGAGGCAAGTAAGCCATTTGATGTTGCCCTGACGGAAAAATTCAAAGTCGATAAAGCTTAAAAAATCTTGTTCTTGGAGTACCGGACACAGGGTCCAGCCGGCTGGACCATTTCGCACAGAACTGTAAGACCACTGCGGCGAACCAGTAAGAATCGGCTACATCCGGGGAATGAAAGGCATTGTACGGCACATGTGGCGGATCAACCACGAAACAGCAATCGTATTCCTCGATACCACCACGTCGGTGGCACTCCTAACTGAGCCGAATAATCCAAGTGCGCCGCTGGCAGTTCCCCTGTCAATTGGTTGACGCTTATTTTATTCCTGCTGATTCCAGATTTTTCAAAAGGGCCACCAGCCAGTCGCGGTTGTCCGCACTGGTGTAGGTCATGCGACCACCCATACGGGAAAATGTTTTGCAGAAGCGCAGATAGTAGGCAGGATTATCCTGAGGCGGTTCTCCATCCCTGGTCCAGTCCCAGGATGATCTGGCCAAGTCAACCACATGAATCGAAAAGTTTTCAATTTTCCGATCCTCATTATGCGCCAGGTTACGCGACATTGACAGGGCCTTCTCAAAGATCATCGGTGACATCACGGCAGATCCCACAGAGAGATAGACACCCCCCTCCAATCGGTTGACCGATTCAGTAAAAGCAAGAAAATCACGTTCAGCTGTTCTACCGATGGCAGCCCCGCAATTCATCGGGTGGGTATAGATAATGTCATGACCAAACATCGGGTGGGCGGTAAACGGCACTCCGGCATTATAGGCAGCCGCCTGAAAACCGCACTCCCTGTAAAAATGCTGAATATCAAGCCAGCCCGGCTCTATCCCCAGACGGTGCATTCTCTGCCTCAGGTCAGCCGCAGCAGCGGCACGCAGCAATGTTTCGCCAGTAGCATCTATTGCAGACCCCGCTGCAATTGCCTCTATAAGTTCATTTTCTTCAGGAATGCGTAACCCATTCTCCGCCACCATGGCACCCACAGATTCACCATATCCCAGACCATGGAATGCTCCTGCTGCGATTGAAAGATTTATATACAAACCTGTCTCCTGCCAGATGCCGAAACGCCCCTCTGAGGCATAACGCTGCACATCCTCTCCTGAACGCCCCTGGTAGGCAAACTCCCAGTCATGAATTACACCAGCCCCATTGGTGGCGAAGTGAGTGACCCAGCCTCCATCCATCAGTCCGGTAAAAACATGTGCCAGGCCGTTCTTGATGGAGTGAGCCCCGAATGCAAGAACAACCGAAGCTCCATTTTTCCGTGCGGTTCGTATCTCATCAGCGGCGCATTCAACGCTGGCTGCGGCGTCTTCATTAAGATCCGGGGTGTAGCTTTCCGGGTCTATCATGTCCCGATTGACATCCAGTTTGTTTACACGTTCGGAGAGCGAACTGAATGAGATATTGTTACGGTCAAATAAATGTTTCATAAGTTCTGCTCTCTCCATGTCTGAAGGGCGTTCAACAGATCATAGTGCGTAACTGTACCGGTTGTGCCCAGTTGCTTGACGGTTCTGGATGCGGCCAGATTACCGACTAAGGCCGCTTCCGGGCGAGTTGCACCTGAGGCAAGAGCCAACACAGCCGCAGCAGAGAAAGAATCTCCTGCACCGGTGGGATCGATAGGTCCTTCGACCTTGACTGCCGGGACTATCAACGGGGTGCATCCGGAAACATAGACGCCGCGCTCGGCGAAGGTTGTAAATACTGGCGCCTGCAGATGTCCGGTCAGTTCCTTTGTTGCATCAAGAACAGTTTGAAAAGGAACAACATCAGCGGGCGCGGGATCAGTTATTCCGGCTACTTCGAACTGGTTGACCTTTGCAGTGATATTGAAGTAACGTCTGATATCTCCGCGTGAATCGGTCCAGAAAACGATTTCATCATGTTGCCCGGCCATTTTCGAGAGCACTTTGACAACCTCGTTGGTCAGAGCTCCGCAGCCTTCTTCGCGAACCTGGTCCATGACGATCACGGCATCAACCAAAGGTACCGTTGCCCGCAGTGATGCGATCAGGGATTCCTCCGTGGACTTGCTGAGTGGATACATGTTCTTGATATCATATCGTTCATGTTCGCCTTCCAAACCGATGCAAAGCTTTTCGCGAGGCTTAAGATAGGTCGGTGTAACCGAGGCTGGATCAACATGCAGGTGGTCAAGATTGCACCCGAGTGCGTCAAGGTCCTTACGAAGTTCCCAGCCTTCACCATCTTCACCGGTGAAACCGATGCAGGTGATTTCACCGGCTCCTAGTGCGGACAGATTATTCACCACTGTACCTGCCGCACCGGGGGAGTGACGGACTTCAACAACCTGATGTGAGATACGTCCAGTTTCCAACGAGGGTTCGGCCAAAGAGGAATCCACCACGTAATACCTATCCAGGAAGTAGTCGCCTATCACAGCAACTCTCACATCCTTGAATCGGGCGCAGATGGATTCCAACCGCACCGAATCAAAACTATGAAGAAGGTTATTCACTTTGCTACTCTCTTTTAAATTATCTTGTTGTAATAAATTTGAACTGTTCCTGCGGGGATTGGTTTTAAGACCACTCAATAAGCTTGCCTATGCTCTATCCCAGATATAATCCAGAAGTGCTGCACTCTCCCTGAAGTCAGGTATCACAATATCCGCACCAGCTCCTATAAGCCTTTCCCGTTTCCACGAATCACAGATGCCCGAACATCCGGCTTCATCGCTGGCGACCGCAACTGCCAGTCCTCCGACGGCCTTACAGTCGGCAATCTCCACATAGCCATCCCCGAAGGCAGCCAGGGCGGTACCGTCAACATCATTATCCTTTATTATCCGCCTGATGACCATTTCCTTCGAAAAAGCTCCGCGGGCGACCTGAGCACCATATATACCACCGTTGGCATATTCAACCAGACCAAGCATCCGGGCCTCTTCGATGACATAATTTTCATCGGTGCCGGATGCGATGTAGATTGTTACGCCGCGGTCACGCAACTCCCGCAATATTTCAAAGGATCCGGGTACCAGCATCTCGTCGGGCGGAATGCTTCCCGCAAGCAGGGCTTCCCGGCGACTGGTGATGCGCTTCATAAGTCGTTCATGGTAATCCGCCTTGTATTCCAGCGGATCGAGGGGTTCTCCACCGCGCCTGCGGATCTCATCAGCCAATCGCATCATCTGGTAGATCGTCTGCTTACCGGTCAGTTCCGTGACGAAATCGCGCACAAGTACTGTGATTGACTCACTGGTCTCTCCGCCTGCAGCCCAGGGCATCAGGTAATCCACCAGCATGGGAATCATGATATCCACCCATCCTTCGCGGATAAGACTCAACGTTCCGTCAAAATCAAACAGGGCATGTTGAGTCCGCTTCCATGAGGAACCGGAGGAGATAATCTCGATTGATGTGCCAGGCAGAAGCCTCACCTCTCCGGGCAGCGGGGTAACAGGAGTGTAATCTCGTTCGTTCAAATTGATTCAACCTTTCTGAAACATGGAAACTCAGAGTATCCAGCCATTATGGTATTTACGCGTGACGAAAGCCTGGGCATCGTTAACTTAAGCGACCAATAAACGCAGTCAAGTATATGACAGCCGAGAACACCTCTCGGAACAACCTGAAAAGCCGCAGCCGTCAAGGCTGTGCGGTTGACAAACTTCCTGCGTGAAATTTTGCTTTTACTGTCTTTCATGCTTGCCTCTTTCATTTTGCTTTTTCCAATCCATTTAAGCAGACGGCAGCTGCACCCAGCAAGGCCGCGTCATAACCCAGCCTGGTCCGCATAACTTTCAAGTCAGCGCATTGTGGTACGGCTTCATTCTTAAGAGTATCCTCAATTGCCGGCAACATCAGATCCAGAGCCGCTGCAACCCCGCCACCGATAAAAGCATATTCAGGGTTAATCAGATTCGCGGCTGAAGCCAGGGCACGACCGATGTAGATGCCTGTCTCGGCGAAAACAGCTTGGGCGACAGCATTTCCATCCCGCGCCAACTCTTCACATCGTCTGGCATCTGTGTCATGCCCCAATCCGGCTTCTGCGGCACGGCGTGCGATAGCCACACCGGAGGCATGAGCTTCAAGACAGCCGGAACCGCCACATCCACAGGGATAGGCATCCTGCCTTTCCACTTTTATGTGGCCTATCTCCCCGGCACAATTGTTCGCACCACGGAGAAGGTTTCCATTGGCAACTACCGCTCCTCCATTGCCGGTACTGATTGTCAGCCAGATGAAATTACCATCCGCACCTCCAAATCGCAGTTCAGCAAGGGCACAGGCATTGATGTCATTTTCAAAATAGAGTTTTTCCGGATTGCTCTCCAGTGCTACAGCCAGCAGAGAGCGTGCATCAAAGCTTTGCCATCCTGCTGAGGGCGAGCCGAGAACACATCCATGAGGTGTAACCATGCCGGGAATGTTCATCCCGATACCATCCAGATCCCCCAGAACGTATCCGAGGTCACAAGCACACATAGAGAGCATTTCAGCACAACACCCGAAATAGGCGGGGACATCCTCAGTGGAGACCGGCAGCCGACGCTTGGCCAGCACCTTTCCGGTTTCGGTCATCACAGCAGTCAGCACCTTAGTGCCACCGGCATCTATAGCTCCGATTAACATATTATTAAAATTCATTTAATAGTTCTAAAGTTTGTGCGCCACGCGCAGGTGTCATTGGAATTAACACAATCACATACTACAAATCCCCGCCTGGCAACCACACTCCTGATAATCTACGCCTGCAAGTTTTGCCAACGCCGGACGCATTGCACAGACCAGATCGTGGAAATAGATGAGGTGCATATCCTCCAGCATCTCCATTGAATCGGTTGGCGCAATAAGGATATGATCACACAGTAATTTCATCCTGCCCCCATCGCGTCCTCCGAGTCCTATCGCCAGCATGCCAATACCCTTTGCCGTATTCAGTGCGTGTATAATATTAGGGGAGTTTCCACTACCGCTGAAGGCCAGCACAATATCACCGGGTTTAGCGTAGGTCTGCAAGAGGATTGAATAAATCTCTTCATAGCAGAAATCATTGGCGAGGCAGGTTACAAGGGCATTGGAATCACTCAGACACAAAGCTCTGAATCCCGGTGTGTCTTCGACACGGCATCCTTTCACCAGATCGTTTGTCACATGCGATGCCGTTGCAGCACTACCTCCATTTCCCATCAGAAATATGGTCCGGCCCTCAGCTTTTGCTTTCAGCAACAGGCTTCCGATCTCTGCCAGCTTTGCAAAATCGGTCTGCATCAGCCGTGCAGCGGCATCAGCCGCATAACTTTCCAGATTATGTTTTATATCGCTCATCATGTTCCCGTTTCAGATTTTACTCACACTTAAGCCATCAGTGGCTGGTAATTGCTACTATAAATCTGTTTATCCTCTTTTTCAAGATGACATTTGCGCACATTTTATGGTAAGTTTGCGTATTATGGCAAAAGCACTGACAGAGATTCCGCAGGTTGCGCTTCTATTCGAAACCAACGAACAGGCGCATCGTGATATATTGAGCGGGGTTCTGCGCTATGTCCGTAACCATGGACCATGGAGCCTGCATGTCGCAGAGGGCCGTCCCGGTGAGCAGCGCCTGCTGACAATGAAAGCCCGGGAAGGGTCCGGTATAATCGGTGTTATCCAGAACAGAGCTTATGCCCAGGCAGTCCTGGCGACAAAGGTACCGGCTGTCCTGATTGACCCTGTGAATGCTTCTCAGCTACCCCCGGGAGTGCTTGACCTGCACAGTGTCATGGCCTCAGACCAACGGGCTGTCGGTGAGATGGCAGCAGAATTTTTTCTGGAGCGTCAATATCAGGAATTCGCGTACGTCGGGGAAGTTCAGGGAATAAACTGGTCGCGTGACCGGGGTAAGGCCTTTGCAAAAGCTGCAAAGCAGGCCGGTTACCCCTGTCATACATACGGACCGCTTACTGCTCGACAGAAGAAAGACTGGGGTTTCGAGAGGGAAAAACTCCGTAAATGGCTGATGTCACTGCCCAAACCCTGCGCACTCTTTGCCGCCATGGATGTGCGTGGGCGTCAGGTACTGGATGCCTGCCTTACTGCAGGCATAGATGTTCCGCGTGAGATCTCAATTCTGGCGGTGGATAATGATGAGCTCATCTGTGAAGCAACAACTCCTCCCCTTTCCAGTATTCAGCTCAATACAGAACGCATGGGGTTTGAGGCCGCCCGACTGCTTGATTGCCACTTGCGCAGCACTCGTAAACTGAAAAAGATGAATCGTACATTTGCCCCGGTTCAGGTGGTATCGCGGCAATCCACTGATGCCGTACAAATCGATGACAGGATAGTATCTGAAGCTCTCTCATATATCTGGCTTAACGCGCAGAGTCCTATCGGTGTTCCGGATATTGTGGAACACGTCGGCGTATCACGCCGACAGTTGGAGAAACGTTTTCGCAAGGTCATGCAAAGGACACTGCAGGGAGAGCTGCAGAGTACACGTCTTAAGAGGGTGAGAATACTATTGACGGAGACCAACCTCTCAGTTACGGCTATTGCCAGGGCCTGCGGTTTTACAAGTAAGAGTTATCTCGGCAAGGTATTCCGAAGAGAACACCAAATCACAATGAGCAAATGGCGAGTGAATAATACCTGACTTTAAAATGACATTCTAAGTCCCAGTGATATCCAGCCGAACATATTTGTCAACAGTGAACTTATTTTTACGCTTTTCTTTTTTTAATGCCTGACACTAATTCTTTTCTAATTCTTTTCATTTTTACACGGGAAATCACATACGTTGTATCACCTTACACCCGCTCAGCCGGGTCATGTCTATAATACTCTTTGAATTCCTCGTAGAGTTCGGATTAATCTCGTTGACGTAATAAGGAGTGTATTGTACATTTGATCAGTATCAATTTCTGGCATTTTCATGCTCAAACAGATCACTGAAATCAAAAACCATGAACATATTGTTTACAAGAACTCTTTTGCTGGCAGTAACATTTACACTTGGGGGAGCTCTTCGTCTATCAGCAGCAGAGCTGCAGAAGCTCTCCGATGTACGATTGCTCAGCAGCCCATCCAATGATGGGGACAGCATAATGGTGGAAGGTGGGGGGAAATCTTTCTGCTTAAGACTCTATTATGTAGATTGTCCCGAAACCACAGCAGGGAGTAACAGTGATGCGCAACGGGTTCGGGAGCAAACACGCTATTTTGGATTACCTGGTCCGGAACGCATAATCCATTTCGGCAATGAAGCTAAAACATTTATCGAAAAAACTCTTCATGAACCTTTCACCGTTCACACAGCCTTTGCCAGTGCATTGGGACGCTCTGCCAATGGCCGGGTTTATGGATTCATCACAACCGCAAAAGGCGATGATCTTGCGGAGCTACTCATCAAAAAAGGGTTGGCCCGTACGCGCGGCATTGGAAGAAAAACACCGAATGGTGTACCTCGTGACGAAATGATAGAAAGACTTCGCGATCTCGAAATTTCTGCTATCCTGAAACGTGTCGGAATCTGGGAAGAAAGCGACTCTGACCGGATTGCAGAACTCCGAGCCCTACAACGCAATGAAGAAAGCGAATTGCAGAAAGTCAAAGAACAGGTCGTAAATGCAAAGGCGCCACAAGGGTTGCTTGATATTAACACCGCCACCGAAGAAGAGCTGCAGACAATCAAAACAATCGGCCCCGCTAGGGCGAAAAGAATCATAGCTGGGCGACCTTATAAAACGGTTGAAGATTTACTCAAGGTGAAGGGGATTGGGCCCAAATCTCTCGAAGCAATCCGCGCCTTTAATGTGGTTGGCGAATAACACAAAATATCGTCTCTTCTCAGTTTATTCGTGTTTTTTGTGTACGTTTTTCAACCACGGAGTTACGGATTGGAGGGTCCCAGGCCCTGGGACCGCGGACGGTGGGCCACCGTCCCTCCAGATAAAACAGAAACTTTTATTACACTATCCATTGCGGGGTCCATCTCTGCGCTCTCCGCATCTCTGCAAGGTATATATTCCTTATTCGCTATCGGCATCGAATTGCACACGTCTTCTGCGCAAAAGAATCCAATATGGATATATAGGATAGATGGATGCCTCACATATCTTTATCCTGTCCATCCTGTCCATCCATGTTAAATTTTTATTGGTTTGCGGGCAAAGCTCGTGCTATGAACTTCGTGGTTTAAAAAATGTGCCAAAACAACAAGAAGTTGATGTTATAGCTACTAACGCGGACTCTGCCCGTCCCCCAGGCGCAGCTTATGGAACACCTCAAATTTCTTGTTTTTTACGACAGGAGCTGAGAGAATAGCTACAGATATTATTCTTCAATCTATCAGTTTTACGGAGAACCCAGATGTTGCGTATTTTTATAATAACTATTTTAACTTCTATCAGTGCTGTTGCCGCTGATCTGGCCGCTGGCTGGAACCACTCTGTTGCCATCAAAGAGGGCCATGTCTGGAGCTGGGGCGACAATGCCGATGGACAGCTGGGCCAACCGGATGCCGGTCGCACATTGCTGCCGCGCCCTGTTGCCGGATTGGACAATGTGATTGCAGTGTCTGCTTCCCGACACACTCTCGCCCTGACAGCTGACGGCAAGGTCTACGCATGGGGCCGGAACAGCAGCGGGCAGCTTGGAAACGGACATTTCGGTTTGAAGGAAAAAGAATTGCGTCCCATTCATGTGACGGGACTCTCCGATATTACTGCAATAGCCGCCGGCTGGGAACACAGCATAGCTCTCTCCCGTAATGGCACTGTTTTTGTATGGGGCAGTCGCTCACATGGCCAGCTGGGCGATGGGATCTGCAAGACAGGTCAACCTGCATCACAACCCATACCGGTTGCGGAACTGAAAGATATCATTGCCATTGCCGCCGGAGGAGAGCACAGCCTGGCTCTGCGAAAGGATGGCACTCTTTTTGCCTGGGGTAACAATTGGAATGGACAGCTTGGCAGCGGCACATCAAACAGGAACAGACACTATGCTGCGCCGCAACCAGTAGTCGGACGGGCTGGAAAAGGAACGCTGGAAAAAGTTGTAAGCATTGCAGCTGGTGCTCTTCATAGCGCTGCTGTTACCAAGGACGGCTTGATTTACGCATGGGGATATAATGGTTCAGGACAGGTACCAACCGGCAAGCGAGGTGGTTTCTGGGGAACGAAAGGAAAGAAGACTGTCTATACTCCCACATTGGCAGATCCCGGCGGGAACAAAGAAACTCCGGCAAAAGGGCAATCCGTGGCAGCTGGAAATGAATCAATCTATGTCCTGACTGCCGAGGGGACGGTTTTGTCAGCTGGCTGGAGTATCTACGGAGAGCTGGGAGACGGCAGCTATGGCAGAAACCGCGATACATTGGGTTCTGTTATCTCCGGGCGGGAGGTGATCTGGAAAGATTCCCAACCTGGCAGCTGGCAGCCCTCTCTGGTCTATCTATACACAGATCTGGGCCATGTAAACACAGGCGTAAAGGATATGGAGGTTGTAGATTTTTTTAATGCACAGCCGTTGATTGTAGGCGGCAGTTCCGCAGATGGTTCCCATAAAAGCAAGATCAAACACAATGCAGGATATATCGAGATGGAAGCTTCGTTGATCTATCCGGCGCAGATAAAAAAAGGCAAGCCGGTATCGTGTCTGTTAACAGGATTGACATTTGGGAGTCATGCAGGCGACAATGATTTTGCAACTGAAGTACGGCTTCGCTGGACAAATACAAAATCCAAAGAGATTGTTGATATCCCCCTGAGTACGGGCAAATGTGTTTATGCAGGAAATGTGCCGCCGCTGGGCAATATCGTCACTCTTGTTGGAGGGATGCATCATGCTCTCGCCCGCGACCGTAACGGAGATATCTGGGCATGGGGACACAATGGATTCGGCCAGCTTGGCAGCGGAAATGTCAGTGATGGCATCATAGCTAAGAAGGTTGGTCTTTTCGATGAAGCCACTCAACCACTTCCTCCCAAACCGCAATCCGTGCAGAAGCCTGATTTTAATCCGCCTGAAGGAAAGGTTATCAATGTCAAAGAGCATGGTGCCAAGGGGGATGGAACTACGCTGGATCAACAGGCATTGCAGAAAGTCATTGATGAGTGCGGCAAACAAGGTGGAGGGATTGTCTGGTTTCCACCGGGCACCTACCGGACAGGATCTCTGGAGCTGCGCAATGGCGTTCGGCTCCACCTTAATGCCGGAGCTGTGATTCTGGCGGCAACCAATTGCGAACTCTACCCGCAAAAGGCAATGATCAAAGCGAACGACCTGAACAGAATTGCGGTCACCGGCAAGGGAGTAATCAATGCATTGGGGTATTTTACCGGTGCACGTGGATGGCGTCATAACTGCATTCACATGGAAAATTGCCGGGATGTCCTCATTGAGGGCGTCAGCACGATCAATTCGGGTGCCTGGACACAGCATTACATTCGCTGCATAGGACTGACGATCCGGGATGCTACGGTGCGTAGTCTCCGTCCCGCACGTAATAACGACGGCATCGACCTCTCCGGCTGTGAGAATGTCCGCATAGAGGGTTGTACTGTTATCTCTGATGATGATGCCATTGTGATCAAGAGCCAGACGGCCGAGCGCATTAACCGTAACATCAAGGCCATCGGCAATATATGCCACACCTACCGCGGTGCATTCAAACTGGGCACCGAAACACGCGGCAGATACGAAAATATTGTCTGTCGCGATTTAACCTGTTATGGGTCAAAGGCGCTGGAGCTCTATTCCGTGGATGGTTCCGAGACCAGCAATATCGTTGCAGAAAATATTAAGGCATACGATGCGCTGATAGCTCTCAATATCAAACTGGGTGCGCGGTTACGTTCCTCCTATTGGAACAAAGGGCTTGAACCTAAGGTGGGATATCTGCGGGATATCAGCATTAAGAATCTTGATGTAGAAATCGGCAACAAGTCATGGCGTGAAATATTGATTGAACATAACATCCCCGATGCCGAATGGGCCAATGGGAAACCGGAGACTCCTTATGACAGCTGCATCTCCGGACTGCCGGGACATATCATTGAGAACGTAGTGATAGAGAATATGAACGTGCGTGTACCCGGTGGAGAGACAGCAATACCTGACCCGGCAAAGATTCCTGAGAAGCCGGAGGCTTATCCGCATGGCGGCAATTTTGGAACTTTGCCAGCTTACGGCCTGTTCATCCGACATACCAGAAACATAAGTCTGAAGAATATTGACTTCAAACCCATGCAAGCAGATACCCGACCGGCCATTGCATCATTTGATGTAGAGGGACTGGTCAGGGAATAGAGGGCGTAGATAAAACTCGACATTTTGGTTGCTGGCACCGTTTTCGAAGACTTTTCCAGATTCTCTGGCCAGCCTGAACCTCTGCGCTCTCTGCGGCTCTGCGGCTCTGCGGCTCTGCGAGAGATGATTATCACAGCTTCGGCGAAATCGGCACTGATATTGTTGCCGGGCTGAAATCCAAAGAAAGAAGCACTGCATCTTCGGAAAATCCATGATATACTTTATTTTGATTTTAACCATCAAACATACGGAGATATATTATGGATATTTATGAGGTTTTCAGAAAACGACACAGCTACCGGGAATATACGGATCAGCCGATTCCAATGGATGCCCTTGAACGCATGGGAGAAGCGGTAAGCCTTGCACCTACCGCCTGCAACCTGCAGCCATTCGAGATTCAGGTTGTGGTTAATGATGAACTGCGTGCGAAAATTGCATCGGTTTATCCACGCGACTGGTTGAAATCAGCGCCGGCTATTGCCATAGCAATCGGTGATCGCGGAACAGCGTGGAAACGTGCGGAGGGAAATTCCATTCTTGATGTCGATATAGGAATTGTTCTGGAACATTTTGTTCTGGCTGCCCAGGCGGAAGGACTCGGAACCTGCTGGATATGTGCCTTCAACCGCGCGGAAATGGATGCTGCTCTGGGAGTGACCGGAACAGAAAAAACGGTCGTGGCGATTACTCCGGTCGGATATCCGAAAGAAGAAAAATCATCTGATCAGCGACCGGACCGCAAACCGCTGAATGAAATTTATAGAATAATATGAAAACAAAGAGGCTAGACCCGCGCGGAGAGGGAAGTGGGAAGTTCTAAAGTGCGCGAGTTCTAAAGTTCTAAAGTGAAGTGTTAGCGCCGTTGGCGCATCAGCTGTAGTAACAGCTCTATGAGCGGTATCTGCCGCTCTGAGAGCGGCTACTATAACAAAACCAGAGAATCATTTGACAGACAACTAATTGAAAAAATTTGTTTTATAACCGCATAAGCGGCTGAAAAAGGAGAGAATTATGAAGGTAGTAGGATTCAATGGTAGCCCCAATAAAAAAGGGAATACAGCCGGTGCAATGAAAATTGTTTTTGAGCAATTGGAAAAGTCCGGTATTGAAACAGAGATGATACAAGTCGGTAGAGAGAAAATACGGGGATGCATGGCCTGTCACGCTTGTGTAAAAAGTCAGGACGGCACGTGTATCTTCAATGATGATCCAGTTAACGAATGGATACAGAAGATGGTTGAAGCCGATGGCATTCTGTTCGGTTCTCCTGTTCATTTTTCCGGTGTCGGAGGAACCATGAAATCCTTCCTCGACCGAGCCTTTTTCGTTGCATCAGTGAATGGAGGACTATTCCGTCACAAAGTCGGTACGTCGGTTGCCGCTGTCAGGCGTTCTGGTGGAATCCCCACGGTTGACGCGTTGAATAAATTTATCAGCTATGCAGAGATGATCATGCCTGCTTCAAACTACTGGAATGTAATCCATGGCCGTGTGCCCGGAGAGATGGAGCAGGATGAAGAAGGCAAGCAGATCATGGAGGTTTTAGGTATGAACATGGCATGGATCATGAAAATTATTGAGCATGGAAAAGAGCAGATTCCTGCCCCTGAACCTGTTACCAAAACCTGGACCCATTTTATCCATTGATGAAAGTAAAACGGGAATTGCTCTTTGGTTCTTCCTGCTTTTGTGTGGGTAACCCTTCCGAAGTTCAACCTACGCCAAGGCTACGGCATGACATGCACGAACCTTGTTGTTCTACAGAAACCCAACTCTCCCAGATGTATGTGTCGGCCGCGCGTAGCGCTCTGGAGTGCTGCAACCCTGTTGCAGCTTTAAATAGGCCGACCCTGCATGTCGCACATCCGTGGCCAGCGATGCCGAATCCGTTTCGTATGCGCGCACCGCCGTCGCATGCGTCTCTAGCCAAACCTCCGCCGCGTCTCGCTCAATCTGCGGCGTGAGCGGAAAGACGACCAGCGACACAAGCGCCACCAGAATCCACGGCCATGGGCGCACGGCGTAATGCAGCACATTGAAGAGTAACGTGCCGCCCACCGCATGGCCTTCACTTTTCGCCGACAACATGCGCTACGCGATGAACCCGCCACCGCCCGGTTCCGCTCCGGGGTACCACACGTTCCACCACTGTACGGCGAGCGGCAGGATCAAAACCGTCATCAGCGTCGAAAGATCGCCCGTCAACGGCGGCAGCAATGCGAGTTTGCCCGACACGGCCGGATGTACGATCAGTTCGCGCAACGAATGGACCCCTTCCGCCATGCCGGAGTCAATCGCGTAAACGGCCGCAAAGATCGCACCGGTCATCGCAACCGCGAATTGATAGAAATCCGCCCATATCGAGCCCGTCAACCCACCCAGCGTCGCATAGACGGCCACGCCCGCCATGGCACACACCAACGACAACCCCGGTGAAATCCCGGTCAGCAGGAAGGCCCACCACACCCAGTTGCCCGCCACGCCGTTCAGGCGCACGATCTCCGTGATGAGATTCGGCGTATCGCACGAAAACGTACACGCTACCATTGAGACGCCCAGCAACCACCACGGCATATTCCGCCCCGACAGGAAGAACGCCTCGGTGTTCTGTCCCGCGCGTTTAGCTGCCCACGAGCCAACCACGACAACGGAGACCAGAAACCCGATAATGATCAACGTGTCCAACCATGTGAGAGTAAGCATCTTGTTATCCTTTGATCATCTTCTCAACCTGTGCGATTGCCTGCAGGTTCTTCTCCTGTCGCCCGGGCAGGGTGAAAAACCACGATGCCATCAGAAACCCCTTCAGCCGTTCCGGCGCAATGTTCTTTTTACAAAAGTCCACCGTGCCTTTGAAATTCACATCATTGCTCCAGTTTGACCCCGTGGGCACCTGATCAAAACCCGCTTTTTCCAGGTCGATATAAGCCTTCACATGCTTCTGTTTTGCGGGATCAAACCCCTCGCCGTAATACCAGTTACTCTGTAGAACCGACTTCGGCATGCGCTTCATAAACTCATCCGGATGGTTCCAGCAGTAATCCGACCAGATCCACGGCCGCACACCCTGTTTTTCGACCTGCTTTACAAAAAACAGAAAATCATGCCACCACAATTCCCCCTGCCGCACCACGGCATAACTGTATTTGCGCTGGTGCGCCGCAGTTTCCTCGTCATACCCGAGATGAAAGAAACGCGGAGTGTCAAAAATCGCGCACACCTCCTTGATCATATCCGCGCACACGCTGTAATAGACCGGCGTGGAGACCTGCCGACCGTACGTTTTTAGCCAGGTGTCGTGCGCGGTTGAAAAATTCAGTTTTGGGATAGGTTCCAGGCCCATCGCCCGCAGCCGTGCCAGCTCGTTGCGAAACCGGCTGATCTTCCATGACCCCTTGACAGACAGCTCCGGGTGGCTCTCATACTGCAACGCTTCCCCAAGATCGATCACGATCAGGTTCATTCCCGCCTTCTGCATACGTGCGGTAAGCGTCTGCCACACCTTTTCGTCAAAACGCAGATGATCAGCCTGGCAGACCAGCTTAAGCTTTTCCGGTTTTAAGTGGCCCCACGAATCAACTGGGATATCGGACCACATATTCACACCCATGTGCAGAAGCGCGCCCCACATAAACTCCGGTGAGGCCGCTTGCGCGTGCCCCGCCCCTGGAAAAGCCGAAACAGCCGTCGCCGTCAACCCGCTTTGTACAAATGTACGCCGTGATACCTCTTTCATCAGCACCCTCCTCTTGTTTATAACTTCAATTTTCAACCCACCGATTACGCAGATTTCGATTCAATCTGTGTTGACCTGTGGGCAAAGTTACTCCTATTTTTTTCGCGCAGACCTCTAATCTCATAAATCTTACATATTCCTACATATTTAGTCAACGACAGAAGGGAAGGAGATCATGGAGGTTTTAGTTGCTTATAGCTCAGAAGCTGCAACTTGAGCTGGTAGCTGGTAGTCTGTAGCTGGCAGCAAATACAGCAGAGCAA
The DNA here is from genome assembly GCA_027858965.1 of Kiritimatiellia bacterium. Classification (GTDB taxonomy): domain Bacteria; phylum Verrucomicrobiota; class Kiritimatiellia; order RFP12; family UBA1067; genus M55B167. The sequence goes on along the minus strand of JAQIBS010000137.1, from coordinate 77,472 downwards.
ACTACAAGCTACTGGCTACAAGCTGGTTTGCGGGCGAAACCCGCTTTAGGAAAAAAGGGGGAAAGTGATTTTATCGCTCCACCATTCCTTCGCCGTTAATCCGGTTTTGAAAGAAGAAGCACAAAGGTGAAATTTTAGCAGGGTTCACGTGTTCAGGCATCAACATAATGGACGACGAGCCGTCGTCCCTCCAGCAATTACCTCTAAAGCCTTCAACGGTTTCAACGGTTTTAACTCGCGCACTTTCGCACTAACCTGTTCTATTTCGTTACTTCAACCTTAACAACCAAATCGAGAAGGGCGGCTTTAGGAAGCGATGCATCTGTTACTCTGAATGAAAAACTATTCTCTCCGGCCTTGATCTGATGGGAGGAAAGGTTGCAGCTAACCCGACCCATTTTCATTTTCTCCAGTTTCAAGGAGTGATCGTTAAGTTTAACTTCCAGCTGTGATGGCTCTTTCACTCCACTCAGGACAAATGTCGCCCTCGCCCTCATCTGAGAAGAGGCATCGGCAAAATTATCCCATATATCGACCGGAACAATAAGAGGCTCTGTATTGGAGAGTTTTCTAGGCGTATCAGCCAAGGGAACAAACCGTCCCATATACTGCATTCCGTCAGCAAGCCAGTAGTTGACCGCCCGGGTATTACGGGCACCGGTTGTATAAACCTTGTCCATCCCAGCCAGCGCTACAGGATCGCCAATCTCACTAAAAACGGGGGATTTAGGGTTAAAATGGTTAAATGTATATACCCCATCGACGCCCTCGTTCCAGGCTGAAAAGGCGCGGCCACGATACTCTTCAGGTTTATTCTTAAACTTACGTTTCGGCTTTCTGACACGCGACTCGCTCAGACCTGCAAAGACCGGCACATCATACTGATGGCCCAGTTCAACACTGGTTTTCCATGAATTCAGACGAAAATAACCACTGACGGTCATCATATCGATCAGTCCCTCTTTAAGCCACTCTTCGATATCAAGTCCGGCATCCTTGCCATATTCAAGTGAATCAGGCACCCGCACAGTCACAAGGATGGGGTGTCCACGCCGCAAGGCATGTTTATCGGCAATCTTGCGAATACTCCGGATTACCTCTGTCATCTGCTTGCGATTCTCATCGGTTGCAGGTTTGCCGAGTAACGGATTCTTAAAAAAGACCAGATGGCGGAAGAAATCCAGTTCAAATCCATCAACATCATACTTTGCCCCAACTTCATCAAACCATCCAACCGTCCGATCCCGTACCTTTTTTTCAGCATAGTTAACACCGGACCAGCGTTTACCGGCACCCTTATAGCTCTTGCGCTCTTCAAACTTTCCAACCAGGCAATCGGGATTTTCTTTCTTCCATGGGCTCAACATAGTCGGATCACCCGAATCATGGGTATCGCTCATGCGCAACGACCAGAAAACCTCTATGCCGTTCGTATGTCCAAAATCAATGACAGATCCCAGTGGATCAGGACCGCCATCTTTGATGAGGTCAACAGCCCATTCCTTATAAGCCTGGTCACTGCCGGCACGCAGATCGGCCGTTGGACTGGCATGCGTAAACATACCCCAAATTCCATCGCAATACAGAATTGTATCAACCTGACTTCCAATCAGCGGAGTGGAGCGTGATTCAAGAAATGCTTCACGGGTTTTCTTCAGGGCCTTGCGCGAATCATTGCCATCGTTATTCATGAGAACCCGGCGCTTCTTCCAGGCCAACTCCCGACGGGCGGCTTTGAGATTTTTCGATGTAAGTTTTTTCTCGGTGAAATGTTCGCATGAAAGGCATCCGAGCAGGACGACAAGAGAGAGTGTAAATGTGAGATGTTTCAGTTGCATGGTTAATTCCTATTTAAAAATCCAAATTAGCAATAGTTATATAACAGCGATCATTCAATCTTGTCAAGCATTGCAGTCAAATCCCTGTTGCCCTTAACATCGGTCTTCGTTCGACATTATCGCTTATTTATGGGATCATTATATAAATTTATTACACGGGAAATTACATAATGATGGAGAAGTGAATGCTTGAAACACTTTACCGATTTATAATTATACTGTTACTCATCAGCTCCTCTTTGATTGCAAGTGATGAAAACGCGGTGGTTCTTGCCAAACACGGAGTGAAAGAGATCATTTTTGCGGAAAGAACGTATACAAATGATGGGCATTGGTATGCCAATTTCGGGTACGACTGGAGTGGTCGGGCTCTCTATGGTGAAAAAGGACGACTATGCAAGCTGGATTTGGCCACAGGCGAAGTAAACGCTCTGATTGACGATCCAACCGGCTCTGTGCGCGACCCGCAGGTTCACTACGATGCCAAGAAAATTCTCTTTTCATATCGCAAAGGCGGCACAGATCATTATCACCTGTATGAAATCGATATTGACGGCAATAATCTCAAGCAACTCACATCCGGCATTTATGACGAACTGGAACCCACCTACCTCCCCGATGGTGGTATTATGTGTGTCTCTTCCAGATCTCGGCGCTGGGTGAACTGCTGGTTCTCTCAGGTGGCAAACCTCTACCGCTGCAATGGTGATGGCACAAACATGCGTGTGATATCAGCCAACATTGAACAGGATAATACACCATGGGTTATGAATGATGGACGAATCCTTTTCACCCGCTGGGAGTATGTGGACCGCTCACAGGTTAAGTTTCATCACCTCTGGACATGTAACCCTGATGGAAGCAACCAGAAAGTATTCTTTGGCAATATGCATCCGGGCAATGTTTTTATCGATGCCAAGCCCATTCCCGATAGCGACCTTATTGTCATGATCGACTCCCCCGGACACGGACAAAAAGAACATGCCGGGTTTCTTGCAACAGTTACAGCTAAAAACGGACCGGATGACAAGGCCGCGATAAAGCATATTACCGAGGGGAAAGAGTTCCGTGACCCGTATGCAATTACAAAAGATCTCTTTCTTGCAACAGAGAATGAAACAGCGATTGTACTTGTTGACGAAACCGGAAAAGCTTCACCCCTCTATGGGGGCGAATTCACCGTTAATGAGCCACGCCCTGTAATGGAACGTCAGCGGGAGCCACTTATCCCCTCACGAATTGACATGGCTAAGGCGACCGGCACCTTAATTCTGAACAATGTCTATGTCGGCAGAAACATGAAGGGCGTAAAAAGGGGAGATATCAAAAAACTTCTGATTCTTGAAACCCTGCCCAAACCTCTTAACTATGGCGACCGTTTATGGGACTTTATTCCCCTGACTTTAGGAGGCACTTTTACCCTCGAAAGAATTATTGGAACCGTACCTGTTGAGGAGGATGGCTCCGCTCATTTTGAACTACCTGCCAACCGGCCGTTTTTCTTTATTGCGGTCAACGAGAAGAATGAAACCGTCAAGCGTATGCACAGCTTTCTATCAGTAATGCCGGGCGAGGTGACTGGCTGTGTGGGCTGCCACGAGAAAAAAACCGACGCACCGCAAATAGAGCAGGCCTCCCTTATGGCATTAGCACGTCCAGCAAGCAAAGTCACGCCGGTTCCTGATGTCCCCTACACCATTGACTTTCCAACCCATATCCAACCGATTCTGGACAGACACTGCGTGAAGTGTCATAACCCCGACAAACCAGATGGACGCATAACTCTCAGTGGCGATCATGGGCCATGTTTCTCTCTCAGTTACATCAACCTATTTGCAATGGGGTATATCTCTCATGGGGAGAATAAACTTGGAAACCGAGACCCGCGCTCTGTGGGAGATGTGGCAAGCAAGCTGATGAAGATGCTTGATGGATCGCATTACAAAGCAAAGCTCAATGGGAAAGAGGTGGAGATGATCCGCAATTGGATCCATATTGGAGCCCCCTATCCAGGCACCTACGCTGCACTGGGAACCGGGATGATCCGCAACAACAGAGATCTGCCGAAGGAATATTGGAGAACACATAAAAAAGCCCAGGCCATGTTTAAAAAGAACTGCATAGGTTGTCATGATAATAAGATGCCTGAGATGCATGACTACCCCATTGCAGGAAAGGTTGACAGAAAAAAACAATCATGGAGTCCGCATGCCGGTTACAACCTGACCCACCCTGAAAAATCAGGACTGCTCATGGCCCCCTTATCAAAGCAGGCAGGTGGATGGGGCATCTGCAAAGCAAAGGATTCCAAAGATTCTCCGGGAGTTATCAAGGACAAAAACGATCCGACATTCCAGGCAATCCTCGCTCACATTGAAGAGGGCAAGAAGGTTCTGGAAACCATCAAGCGCTGGGACATGCCGGGCTTTAAACCCAACCCTCTCTACATTCGTGAGATGAAACGTTTTGGTGTGATGTCGGAAGAGTATGACCGCGAGAAAGATACAGTGGATGTGTTTACTATCGACAGAAGGTACTTTGAGATGCACTGGCACTACCCCGACTCATCAGTTGCACCAAAGCTCTTTGAAAATAAAAAATTTCATGCTGGCTTCAGGCCAACTCCACGTAACGGAAATTCAGGTAACTCCGCGAAGAAGAAGAACACCAAACCCATACCGGTTGTTAATGGTTTATACGAAGCCGAATGTGCGAATCATCTCACTCTCACAAAAAAACCTGCAGACAGAACCTTGGCTCAGAACATGACCGGATGGAGCAATGCATGGAGTAACGACGAACAGATACTCTGGCTATGCAAGATGGCCGAGAGAGAGATGACTTTCTCATTCGAAGTTAAAGAACCGGGAACAGCCCTGCGGCTGGCACTCACCAAAGCCCCCGACTATGGCATCTTCGAGTTCTATCTGGATGGCAAAAAAATCAGCGATCCCATCGACCTATATGACCCCAAAGTGCTTCTTGCCGCTGACATTGATATTGAGAACCTTACAATCGGCAAAGGCACGCATCAGCTGAAGATCAGATGTGTGGGCAAGAACGAAAAATCCAAAGGATTCTTTTTTGGTATTGATTACGTGCAGGTTATCTCTTTCAGTAATTAATATAAATGCACGCCCTACACAATTCCTTCAATGACGATTGATTGACTATTTCAGCAATTTAATCTCAACCTGGTCGATATCACCGGTATAGCGCTTTGATTTTCCATAATCCGTTACTGGTGAACCGCTATCAATGCCGACACTCAGGGTGTCATGCGGCTGCATTTTGAAGGACCAGCCAACTGAGCCTTTGGCAATCTCTTTGCCATCAAGTTTCAACACAGCCATGCCTTTTTTATCCTGAACAACACTCAAGGAATGTTTGCCCGATGAAAGCTTGTTGCCACCTGCTATTGTAGTACCTTCATCGGTGCGTTTTACAGTCCATTGCGGAATGCCATCCTTAACCCACAGAGCATATCCTTCTGATGCACCTCCCTGTGCAACCAGGACTCCATCACTGCCACTGTATGAAAATGCGACATTAACCTCGATACCGCGCCCCTGAATATAGGGAGCTTTATTGTTAGGAACAGCGCCTTTCTTAAAGCTGAAGCTGAGTTTATCGGGTTTAGCTGATCTTCCGCCTCGCTGAGAATGCTGCCGAATTTTCTGCCCGCCATTCTCTGGCACATCATATTGCTTTTTGAGTCGTTCAAGCTCAGCTTTAAGAGCCTTGATTTTACGGGCCATCTCTGGATCATCATAGACACTCTTCATTTCATTGGGATCTGTATCCAGATCATAGAGCTCCCACTCTTCTCCAGCCGGCACATCGAGGCCATAGTAACGGATCAGCTTGTAGCGCCCATCTGCAACTCCCTCATGACGACGCACAGAGTGAACAGCCGGATATTCATAGTAGTGGTAGTAGAGAGATTTACGCCAATCCTTGGGAGTCTCCCCTTTCAGTAAAGGCACAATGCTTTTGCCCTGCATGTCCTCAGGAATCGGAGCTCCGGCAATATCCAGGAATGTCTCTGCAAAATCGATATTCTGAACCAGGTCGCTGTTACGCTGCCCCGGTTTAATCACACCGGGCCATTTGGCTATTAACGGGGTGCGGAAGGACTCCTCATACATAAAGCGTTTATCAAACCAGCCATGTTCACCAAGATAAAAGCCCTGATCCGCGGAGTACATCACAACTGTATTCTTATCAAGCCCACTCTCTTTCAGGTAAGCCAGAATCCGGCCGATATTTTCATCCACGCCTGCAATACATCCCAGATAATCCTGCATATAGGCCTGATACTTCCAGCGAATCAGATCCTTACCCTCAAGTTTATGCTCCTCAAGATACTTTGCACGATCAGAGCCGGGGACAACCTTGAGGTCACTCTTCATAGTCATTGTTTTTTCAATCGACATATCCTGCTTATTTGCAGCCTCGCCTCGGTTCTGGTAATCATCAAAAAGCGACTCCGGCTCAGGGAATGTCCGTTTTCTAAACTTCTTCATGATACGCTCTGCCGGAATCCAATTCCGATGTGGCGCCTTATAGTGAATCATCAGCATAAAGGGTTTTGAGCTATCAACCCCGGTCTTGAGCCAGTTTAGAGCGCGGTCGGTCACAATGTCAGTAGAGTGTCCCTTGTACTCGGTTTTTCCCTCAGCGGTAATAAACTGCGGATTGGTATAGCGTCCCTGTCCGGGGAGGACCTCCCAGTAATCAAAACCCTGCATGGCGCCGTTAAGGTGAATCTTCCCGATCATTGCGGTCTGATATCCACTTTTCTGCAGTATTTTCTGGAACTGCTGCTGATCATGATTGAAGCCGCCACGATTATCAAACTTGCCGTTCTTATGGCTGTGTTTACCGGTCAGCAGGGTTGCCCGACTCGGTGCGCAGATGGAGTTGCCGACATAGGCACGTTCGAAAAGCATTCCCTCTTTGGCAATGCTGTCGATATTGGGGGTCAGATTCTCTTTTTGAAAACGCCCCCCATAAGCACCAATTGCCTGATAGGCATGGTCATCTGAGAATAACCAGACAATATTCGGCTTCGACATGCTCTCCACAGGCGGCTTGGCTAGTGCGGCAGCCAGGCCCCGCACTCCTGCGCTTACAAACATTAAAATGAACAATATGAACTTTATGCTTTTACTCATTTTCATACTCTATCCTCCTATACAAAATCACAGATAAATTTAGTTCCGCACTCAGCGCGGACTTCGTGCCTTACTGAAAATTCAATCAAGATGCATTTCCAGCCAGGTGAGAGCCTGTCCATCCTTGCTTTTATTGGTGATACTTATCAGGTTATATCCATCTTTGAGTGCACCGGGATTCACCTTAAACTGCATTACCCTTGCACCGGTCTCTGAAACATGTTGAACCACATGCCATACGCGTGTGTTGTCATACTTGTATTTGGGATCACAGAGCATATCTCCCAGGATTTGACAGGGAGAGCCATTAACTGTTACGAAGATATCGGCTTTTTCAAAACCTGTTTTTGATTCCAGTCCTACGTTGACAAAGCTATCCCCTGTCTCCGGTTTGGGCCCAATATGAATTTCAAACTCTTTTGTTTCTCCACTCTTCAGTGCAATCGGCTCCCTGGGTCTTTTCTCAACATCAGGATCGTGATAGGTAAACACATGAGTCCGAGATTTACCAAGGGCTGTTGACAACTGGCCGATTTCATTCATTGCCTGTTTCTTATCGTTGGAATAGGAAACCTTGCCGTCAGCCCCGATGATCTTCATTTTGAAAGGAATCATGAAGCTGTTGAAAATATAGATGGCATCTGCTCCTCGGCTATAGGAGGAGGCAGCAAACCCACGCATGGTCTCGATGTTTCCCTTCAGCTGCTTAACCTGTTCCTTATGACAGATGCAGTAGGCAAAATCAACTCCTGCGGCAATAATTGCGGAGGACTCCGGACCGATCTCCTTTTTCCAGCGCTCAACGGGAATATCAAAATCCGTAGGCACAAACCAGTTCGAGAGGACGAGAAGGTCAACAAGGCCCTCGCGAGCCCATGTCACTCCATCCAGACCGAATTGTTTTCCGATCTCAGGTGTTACGGGAATACGCACTGCAACCTTGATCGGGTGCCCACGCTCTTTTGCCTTTGCCTTTGTAATTTCCCTGATCTCACGCATAAACTGATCGATCAGCTTCATACCCTCGGCCGCTTTGCCGTCGGGAAACAGATGCTGTGTCCGCATCCAGTCCAGCTCAATACCATCCACATCATATTTGTCCAGGGTTTCTACAATGAAAGCCTTGTAATAGTCGCGGACCTCTTTCTTTCCATAATTGAAGAGTCCATGAGGGGGACGCGTTCTGAACTCTGGATTATCCAGATAAAAGCTGTTGATAAGCGCGGGTTTGTCAAAATAGTGATGGTCATTCATCCGGAATGAGATCCAGGGTTCAATCTTATTTTCCCGACAGCGCTTTACACAGACATCAAAGGCATCGACATCTTTTTTCTTAAGTGCCAGAAACATACGCGTCCATCCTACCAGATCCTTTTCAGGGTTTTCCTGATCCCAGTAGGCTTCCATAACCTCACTGTCAAAACAGGCGCGCTGGTAGTTGACATTAAGAAAAAGCCCCTTAACCTGAGTATCGGCATAATAATCAACAAACCCATTCAGAGCCTCGATAATCTCCGCTTTCGTACACCTGTTGATGGCCTCTTCCTTGCTTACGCCCTTACCCTCCTTGGCAAACTTAGCCTGAATCGGGATTGCATCCGCCGACATGTTCAGATAAATACAGTTTTTCTGCACCTTTTCCGTGGGTGAAATCAATCGGCATCCCGCCAGAAATACAATAGCCAACAACAACCCTTTAACTACTCCCCTAAGCATAATATTCTCCAATTGATTAATTTAATAAGATTAAACCATAAAACGCTAGCTGACTCAATCTTCATAAACTCAATAATAAGCCGGGCAGAATGCTTGGGCTACCTCTAATACGGAGCTGAAATACGATCGAATCAACCCTGGATGTACTGTCTATAAAAACGATTTACAACTAGGATATTTTCAAGGTTGACTTTTTCAGTTCCTGAGCCTAGCATTTATAAGTATACAATTTATATTGTTATGAAATTGAAAACAATGGAATACAAAGGAGTGCATTATGAAACGCAGAATATGTTGTGCAGCAGTTTTTATGTTTGTGAGTATTGCCGTCTGGGGGCAGAGTATCCGTTCAGCAGGAGAATTGTTTGTTAATCTGGATGTAACCAATGTAACCGGTCTTGCGAATGACGCTTATGTCACAAGCTGGGCCAACAGCGGCACACTATCTGAATTCGTCCCGGCTGTTTCCGGCAAAGGCGCAACCTACGCATCCGATGTCGGCGGCTCTCCGGCACTTGCGTTCAACGGCACGATTGACAGCACCATGGTGCAGCTGGGACACACCAGCAATGCCACGGCGGGCGGTGTGCCTGAGAGTATCCTGGGCACAAACATATGGTCAGCGGAAATCTGGGTCTACAATCCAGCCGGAAGCTCAACCATCGAAACCCTGCTGGCATGGACCTCGCGTCGTAGTGCGGGAATGTACAGACTAATGGAAATGCGCTACTACAACACCTCTGATGCCGTTGAACATTATGGCCGTAATCTTTATTGGGGCAACAAAGCCCCGGCATTCGGTCAATGGCACCATGTGGCCTGTGTACGGAATGCGACCCTTTTTAACAGCGTCTACGTTGATGGTCGGCTGGTGTCTGATAAAGACATGGGCGGCAGTACTATGCTGAATCTCTATCAGGCAAACGCGCTCTTCTCAATCGGCACAGTAGACACCCATTACGGATGGATGTATCCGCTGAGCGCTGCCATCGCCGTGGTGCGCGTGCATGACGGTGCCTTAAGTCCGGAGGATGTGCAGCATAATTTCACGGTCGAGCGCAGCCGCTTTGGGGGCGACTGGAAAAATGCGGGTACCGGCGCATGGAACGAAGCCGGCAACTGGGAAAACGGACATATTCCCCCGCAGGACGCGCCTGTCTACATCAGCAACGGCGGCACCGCAACCTACAACGGCGCACCTTATGCGAACAACACCGACACCGCCATGCTGTTCGCTGAGCACGGAACCCTGGATATTGCCGGCGGCACCTTTACCGCCCTGCCTTTCGTGATGAACGATGCTTATCTGCGTCTCGCAGTTGAAACGGACAGAACCTTCACCCTGAAACTCTCAGGCGGCACCTTCACAACAGCCGGCAGACCTTTGATTCTCGGTGATGCCGCGAGTTCAACCGGCATCGTCAGCCTCGCCACAGGCGGACGGTTAACTGTTCCACGCATCCTGAAGGGCACCGGCAATGCCGAGCTTACAGCTGATGGCGGGACGCTCGCGGCAACCGTGGACGCCAGCAACTTCCTGCAAGGACTCGACAGCGCCACGGTGAAAGCCGGCGGCATCATCTTCGACGTGCCGTCAAATGTCGCCATCAGCGTTCCCCAGGCACTGACTGAAGATGCGGGCAGTCGCGGCGGCGGGCTGACGAAAACCGGCCTGGGCATGCTCACTCTTTCCGGTGCCAATACCTTTACAGGTGCGCTGGCTGTCACCGACGGGCGACTGCTTATCCAGTCCGGAGCCCTTCCTGCCGGATTCGCCTCGCCGATCACACTCTCCAATGATGCCGACATCACCTGGAGCCAGGCGGGCGGTGCCACCACGCTTGCGGATCACTTCACTGAAGAGTCCACAGGCTCGCTGACCCTCTACAGCGCCAATGCCAGCGATGACATCAATCTTTCAACGCTCTCCAATGTAACATTGCGTACGGATGGCACATTTGCCTATAACGGCACACTGACACCCTATACCAATCTCTACCGCTTTACCCCGGATAACGGAACCCTTAGCTTCTCACAACCAATTGTCGATCTACCGGGAATAGCCGGACGCGTAGAAGTTCAAGGAACACCGGACGGCACTCTTAGCCTATCTGGTGACAGTAGCTATACAGGCGGAACCCTGCTGGATTCAGGCAGCCTGATCATGTCTCACGCCAACGCACTGGGTGCCGGCTCAACCGGCGTCCGCGACATTGTCTGCCGCAGCGACACCGCCCTGAAAGTCGAGGTCCAGTTGAACGATACAAACTTCTTTGACCGTGTGGATGCGGAATCCGATGTTTCGCTGCAGCTCGACGGTACAGGCTTGGAAAACGACATTGACCTCTCCGATTGCCCGAACCTCTTTACCGGTACGGGAAATACCAGCCAGAAAAATTATTTTAATGGAACACTCACGCCGTACGGCAACACCTATCTGCTGGGCAACAGCGGTGTGGATCCCAATGACGGGTCGCACGGTTTTGTCATCACAAACCTGACAGACAACCCGGGTGGTGCCCCGCGCAGCGTGCTGATCAGAGGAATCGGTGTAGTGGATACACGCAATAACGGCAACTACTCCGGTGGCACACGTGTAGAAAATGGTGGTAAAATCATTATCACCGGCGACCGCGGCTTCGGTACAGTACCGGATGCATTTGATCCATCAAACATTGTTTTTAGCAACAGCGGTGTGCTCCGTACGGAAAACCGTTTTGTAACCCTCTCCCAGAATCGCGGCATCACTTTTGACTCCGGCACCACGCGTATTCACGCATCCGGTTCGCTGCCGGCAGAGCTCATGATCCCCGGCGATATCACCGGCACCGGCGCGCTGCGCCTGACCGACATAGGCTGGGTTGTATTCGCAGGCACGAATAACACCTACAATGGCACTGTGCAACTGGATAATGGAGGCAATCCAGGTGCGACACTGATGATCGGCGACGGTAACACGTTCAGCTGGGCTTCTACGGGCGGTATTACGGGAATCGGCACGCACAGCTGTCTCTACCTCAACAACAACGGCAATGAAACCTTCTCCGACACCTTCTCGGGCAAAGGGACCCTCTCTAAAAAAGGAGAAGGAACACTCACACTGGCAACAAAGCAAAGTCACATGCATACCCCTGTCAGCACCGTCATCGAAGCGGGCACACTGCGCTATGGCGTGCAGGACGCGCTTCCGTCAGGTACGGGTTATGGTATCGTCGATCTATGGCCGGATACCCGCCTGGATGTGAATGGACACGCCGTTACACTCAATGGACTGAGCGGAGGCGGCGATGTAACCAACTCCGCCGCGACCGCCGTCGCCGTGACAGTGGGTGCCGACACACCAGACTCACGCTTCAGCGGCACCTTTGTCTCACCGCTGACTCTCGCCAAGAGCGGCACCAACGTGTTCACGCTCACACACTCGAATCCCACCCGCGAACCGGTTACGGCCGTAGCCGGCACCCTTGCGCTGGATCCCGGCACGGCACTCACAAACGGGATAACCATTGCGGACGGCGCGCTGGTCCAGGCAAGCGCATACCAGGGCCTGCGCGGTGAATATTACGACAATGTTTTCCCACCTGACAGCAGTACTTCCTGGCCGGAGCTGGGTACAACACCGGAAACGGTTGCCGCAATCCTAACGGGACATATTCCCAATCTGGTGACGGGCAGTGACTGCTTCGGTGAATTTTTTGACTCCACGACCACCGGTGCAACCTTCCCCGACAAGTACAGCGGATCAATTTCGTACTTTGTCACACAATGGACCGGCATATTCACAGCCGAGTCAACTGGGCTTTACGCCTTCAGAATCTTCGCTGATGACGGCTGCCTGCTCTTCATCGATGGAGAGCTGGTTGTCAATAACCGTACAGGTAGCGGTACGACAGATGGCAGTGTGACCCTGACGCAGGGACAGCATGATATCATGATCTTCTTTTATGAAAAAACGGGAGCTCAAGTGGTCAGAATCTTTATGACAGCTCCGGGTAGCAGCGAAACGCTGTTGCCGCAATATCTACTAAGTCAGTTGCCTGCAACGGTTGCCGATGTAAGCGGCATCTCCGGCAGTCAGCTGGGAGTAACTGATTATGCGCAACTTGACATCGTACAGCAGACGGGTGCTTCCATCGGCAGTTTCAGCGGAGCGGCTGTTACCCAGGCTGTGATCGAAAAACAGGGCGGCGGCACACTGACGTTGATCGACACCAGCAGCTTCAGCGGCACCACACGCATTACTGCGGGCGGCATCACCCTCACAGATGGCGTTTCCCATACCGGCGCATTCGATGTTGTGAATGGTACGCTCACCCTGAGCGGCGGCACGGATGTAAATGACGATCCTGTACTGATCGGTTCACTGGATGTTGCAACGGCAGGAGAGATGACGCTGGCTGGCACCACTGCACTACGTATTAATCAGACGACAGATGGCACATTCGCCGGTATACTCTCAGGCGGCACAACAGACAGCGTGATCGCCAAGTCCGGCCCGGCCGAACTGGTGATCACAAGCGATGTCAGCGCTTATCCCGGAGCGTGGTCAATTCTCAATGGAGATCTCGTGATAGATATCGAAGATGGCGGCAAACTTGCAGATAACGCAGCGATTGAAACCCGTACGGACGGTACCATTGTTTTCCGCTGCCATACAAACTATGTGTTTGCCGGTGCGATCAGCGGAACCGGCACGGTACGCAGCGAAGGTTCCGGCACACTGACCCTCACCGGTGCAATCTCCAGCGGAGTAGAAGTTGAGGAGGGCCAGACAATCATCCTCGACGGCGCGGCTGTGAGCGGTATCGAGGGTTTTTCCGGCACCTTCCATAACGAGGGCATCCTGGTCTTCAACACCCCCGGCATCCTGCAGTTGAGCACTCCGATTATTGGTGACGGCGAGGTACGTGTTGGACCGGACACCTCTCTACTGGTTAATCACGGCGGACTTACTGATAACCAGAACATGTTGCTTAACGGTGGCTCTCTACTGCTCAATAATGGAGGGACAATCGGCTTCGACGACACAATGTGGGTTACAACCGGGGTCTCTCGTTTTGTAATTGATGATTTTGGCGATACGATTCTCGAACTCAACCCGAATATCGGCCTCACATTTGGCGCCGCATACTACCGTGATCGTTTACGGACAATCGATCCATGGGTGATTGATCTGACCTTCCACGAGGGTGAAATCGGCGGATGCGGTGGAGGCGATGGCTTCGGTGTCTTTTTCCAGAATAACGCACTTGGCACAGAAGCCCTGCCGAGCTCCTGGAACAACTTCAGCTCCTATTCACCATGCTTCGGCTTTCAATACTACCTGATGGGGACAGCTTGCTATCTGTCATGGGTTGAGAACGGGACATTGGTTGGAAAGGTAGCCACGAACCTATTCGGACAGACCAAAGGTGAGTTTACTGCCTGCATGACCTTTGACGGCACCCGGATGGTCGTTGATATGCAGCAGGGCACATCCACCTATAGCATGACTAATCTTAACGCAGGCGCACGGCTGGCTGCAGTTGGCACCAATGCCTGGCTGGGCGTTGTGGGTCGCACAGGAGGGTGTTATGGACAACAGCTTATCGACACCTTAGCCTTAGCCTACACAGCGGAAGAGATGCATGTTTTCACAAACGGCATTACGCTGGCGGCTGGAACAACTTCCCTGGTTGAGACAGCGTCATCCATTAACGCGGCCCTTCCGTTGACAATAGGAGATATCACCTTTAATACAGGTGCGGAACTCGAGGCTGTACCCGCATGGGACACAGATCCTAATTCAGCGTTTCTGCGTTTCGGCGATCTCACTGTACTCGGTGACAGCGCACTGACCATTGATCCGATTGCGCAAGTAATTCTCAATGGTGATACCTGGAGCTTCACAGCCGGAGCAGTCCTGACTGTTTCGGGTATCGTAACACTACCGCAGACGGTACATATTGTAATCGACGGAGAAATTCCCGTGGGACGCATGAATCTGGTTGATTTCCGCAATGCGGAGATCGAAAATCTGGAGGAAGTGACCTTTGTGATCGATGGTGATGATGGAAAAACTCAGGTGATCTACCGTGATGGCTGGCTCTATACAATCCGCACCCAGGGCACGTTGATAATACTACGTTAGGCCCTTCACCGAAGGGCAAGATCCCGCTAGGCGGGATTTTCCCTTAGCCTTGTTTAAGATAGAGTGTCCCGGGCCTGATCCAAGTGGACGGTTGAGAGATGCCAGGCGTCCACGAACACACATTGCGCAGGCAGCCCCATCCTCATCAACACAAGGTTTGTTAGGGTAAAGCTGATAGAAAACACGATACTTGCCCGGTGTCAGGTTTGGCATAAATATATTTGCACCCCGAGTGAGGATATTATTACGTCCATCTGCTTCAAGGGCATCAAAGGCAGTTGTAGCCGGTATATGTGCTCGTGGGTTGAGCAGACGAACCAACGCAATCGTTTTATAGTAAACACTGATATCATCCAGTAGCGGCTCATCAGCCAGTTCAGTACCTGGGTGTGAAAGAAACGGACCGCAACCGATCATATCCAACTTTAACTGAGTTGTATAAAGTATGTCCTGTGCAATCATCTCCAGTGTAGCTCCCGGCAAGCCTATCATAAATCCGCTGCCTACCTGAAACCCCAGTTCGCGCAGATCCTGCAGGCATTGCCCACGCCTCTCAAAACTCTCGTCGGGATGGATCTTTGCAAAGCTCTCTGAATGACTGGTTTCAAATCGAAGCAGATAACGATCACATCCAGCCTCTTGCAGTTTCACCAGATCGAAGCGGGGCTGGATCCCGATAGAAAGGGTTACCGCCAAACCGGTCTCGGCTTTGATGCGCCGCAGTAATGTACACATCTGGTCTGTCGAGAAATTAGGATCTTCGCCCGATTGGAGCACAACCGTTCCACAGCCCCACTTTGTTGCATTATGTGCGGTATTGATAATTTCATCATCGGACATTCTGTAGCGCTTCACATCTTTATTCTTGATGCTGATCCCACAATACAGACAACGGTTCTTGCAGATGTTGGAAAATTCGATTATCCCACGGAGAAACACCTCCGGCCCCATTTGTTCCTGCCTCATACGGTCGGCTGCTTCATAAATGAGGTTGCAATCTTCACCCTGTGCCTTGAGCAGAGCAACAAGTTCAGAAAGCTCTGCTCTGCCCCCATGGCGAAGCCTTGTTAATATTTGTTGAGTTGTATTCATTATATATTCTCCTTAACGTTTAAGGGGGTGATTACGAATACATATTACCACAATGGTATCACCCGGTGACACTATTATGTTTTACAGACTTTTATGTTTTAGCGAAAACCTCTAACGGCCCCCGTTCCAATAAGCCGGCGCAGAAGGCAAAAACATGTTGGTCCTTAAAAACATGTTGTCGTTGGGAGGTCAGTCGCTATGCGGCTGACCACAATGATAAAATATTAAAAAGATTTAACATCGATAATCAGAATGAACAAGAGAGAGAGTTGAACCCTCTTTTCATCCTGTGTATCCTGTATATCCATGTTCAATTTTCATGATTGAGAAGACGAAGATATTAACCAAGAAATGATTGATTTATCCGGCCAACTTCGTGCTTTCCGTGTTCTTCGTGGTGAGGATTTTGGGTAGTGAGCAAAGCCCGCTTTAGCCTACTCTCACTTCTTTCCCAAGGCGGGCAAGGCTCTTTTGGAAATCTCTTCGGTTATGATTTTATAAGCCGGCCCTTTCCAGTGATAACCATCGCCAGAGGCGAGGTCAAGCTGCTCCACCAGGATGGAATAGACATCAATCACTTCGATCTTCTCTTCTTTCATGACCTTTTCTGAGATAGTATTAAGCCTGATGACAACATCATTCTTCTCGCCTAGACTCTCAACGAGCTTATCCTTAGCCGGACGTGGAGCGGTGTGCGGAGTGGTCATGAGATAATAGATTTCCGCCTGCGGCGCACCTGTCTTAAAACATTTAGCCAGATCGCTCATGCGCGTATAGACACCCTTATCAGAGATATGATCCGGAGTCCAATGCAATGAATGAAGCCCGTTATTAAAAACAACCGCATCGAACTTATAGCGCCCGGCCATCTCCGTCATTGCCGGTTTCGGCACATCACCATTGATAAAACTACAGCAGTGAAAAACATAGACCTGCTGCTTCAACATCTCGGGAATAAAGTATCTGCGGTAACCCATGGATATTGAATCGCCATAGATCAGTACCTTCGGCCACTCAGGATGCTCGATCTTAGGAACATCCAAAGCCCATCCTTTGCCGGCAACCGCACCGCGGGGATTCTTGCTCTTGCCCTCTTTCTTCGAAACATATTTAAACGAGGGACCATAGACCTTGACGCTGCTGATAGTCACATTCATCGGTTTGGATTTCTTATGCGGGTTGTAACCGATCCACATGGGTTCATTGTTGGGAACCATTGCCATGAAACATTTTTTATATGGTCGATCATCAATGTAGAATGTGGCGTATCCATCGCGCACTGCCAGAGTAAAGGTGTAAGGTGTATTTACCTGCGGGCCCTTCTTACTTCCGATGCCGGATGCTCTCATATAGATGTTGTTTATATATGAACCGACAGATCGCGCATAATAGGGTTTCTTTCGATAGTTCATCTCCATAGTGAAACCGTCATCCTTATCACTCTGCTTGGTCATCACAGTGAAGAGCGAATTCTCCACCAGATCACACAACGATGCTGTAACCTGAACCGTAAAATTCTTCTGGTCGGGAAATGCTGCAGCGGGAACAGCAAAGGCAGCACCATCTTTTAATGTGATTTTATTATCCAGTTTAGCAACACTGCCCAACTGCAGAGTGGCAGGAATATCATCTTTAGCCAGATGCCACAGCGGTGTTTCTTCTGCAAATCCTAAATTAACCGCCAAGGCAGCCATAAATACCATCAGAGATGTTTTATTCATGTTCTCATCCTATCTTCAATTCACTTAACAAACTGCATACTGCAGCCATTTAATTAATGTAAAAAGCTTATCGATTAATCACTCTTCACTCAACCCTTTTCAGCCCTGCATAAGCGATTATATATGGTTAAAAGGTTGAAGGTTAAAAAAGTTGAAGCAGTTAAAGTGGTTGAAGGCTTGTAGGACGCGCCTCTCCGAATCCGGGAGAGCGCGTAAAGGCGGAAGTCGGAAACCATTTCAACCTCGCGCAGAGGCTCTGGGACCGCGGACGGTGAGGCCCACGGTCCGTAATTAACAAACACCGCAAACTTAAATTTATTCTCCGCTCTGCGCTCACCGCGTCTTCCCTGTCAGGACGTAGCTCGTTAGCGAAGCCTGATGCGAGGAATAAATTCATCGTGTGCTATCGCTACTCGAATTTCATATCACGCGACATCAGAGATCGCACTGCATCCAATGGAGGATGATCCTCATAGCAGATCCGATAAACCTCATCCGTAATCGGCATCTCCACCCCGAACTCCTGACCCATTGCATGAATTGTCTTCGCATTCCAAACACCCTCAGCCACCATTTTCATGCTGGCCAGGATATCCTTGATCGACTCCCCTTTCCCCAACCGCTCACCCACCGTATGATTTCGGCTGTGAGTACTGGTGCAGGTCACTATCAGATCGCCAACACCGCTCAATCCGGCAAAGGTCTCCGGCTTAGCCCCCATTGCAATCCCGAAACGAGTTACCTCTGCCAAACCACGTGTAATCAGCGCTGCACGGGTGTTATCACCAAATCCCAGTCCATCCGAAGCGCCAACTGCAATAGCAATCACATTCTTGACCGCACCACCCAGCTCCACGCCAACAGGATCGTCAGAGGAGTAAACCCTGAAGAGCGGGCCTGTGAAAAGCTCCTGCGCCTTTTTGGCCGTAGCTTCACAGGTTGAGGCAGCAGTCACCGCAGTCGGTATGCCACGGGCAACCTCCTCCGCATGACTGGGTCCGGAGAGAACAGCGATGCTATCCAATCCCAGAATTTCCTGTGCTGTTTCACTCATACGTTTATGAGTCTCTTCACAGATTCCCTTGGCCAGGCTGACAACAAAGGCATCCCTAGAAATAAGCCCGGCAAAACGCTTACAGACATCACTCAGAAACTTTGAAGGAGATGCCAGCACAAAGCCGTCGGCACCTTCAACCGCCTGCGCACTATCAGTCACCCAATTAACAGTATCCGGCAGTTTTATTCCCGGCAGAAAGCGGATATTCTCACCTTTCGAGAGAATCAGTTCCCGATTCTCTTCAAAGGGACACCACATCGTAACCTTATGCCCATATGAATTGAGTAAAATTCCTATGGCTGTTCCCCAGCCGCCATCGCCTATAATTGAAATTTTCATGATTAAACTTGTTGAAATGGTTGAAATGGTTAAAAAGGTTAAAAGAAGTTCTAAAGTGCGAGAATGCTAAAGTGCTAAAGTTGGAGTTGTTTCCGTCTTCCGTAGCATGGCGTGACATGCTGCTTTTTTTGTTGTACATTTTAAATTCATAATTTAACTATCTGCGCGCAGCGCTACCAAACAAACTCGCGCACTCTCGCACTCTCGCACTTTAGAACTTTCGCACTAACTTGAATTTTTTTTCTTAAAATCAAAGCGTGACTCTGTTCCGGCTCTCAGCCGGGCAATATTGGCCCTGTGTTTCCAGACACCCAGCGCAGCCAGGGCTGTCAGAACCACAGGGAACCATATTCCTTCCTGATTCATATGAAACGGCCAGACAACTATCGCCAACACAATGCAACCGATGATCGATGCCACCGAAACATAGCGCGTTGTTAAAAAAGCGATGAGCCAACCCAGAAAAGCAATACCGACAGATGCAGGAGAGAGTCCAATCAACATACCGGCACTGGTGGCAATGCCCTTGCCCCCCTTAAACCCCAGAAAGCAGGTCCAGTTGTGTCCGGCAATGGTCATTGCCCCGCAAAGGAGCGGCAGTGCCATACCGTCAAATCCAATAGAAGTTATTTTTGAAGCCAGTAGCGGGATCAAAAGCACCCCGCATAACCCCTTGCCCACATCCAAAGCAAAGGTAATAATTCCAAGCTTCTTGCTGATTGACCTGAAAACATTGGTGGCCCCTATATTCCCACTGCCCACAGTCCGGATATCCTTACCCTGCGTTTTGGCAATCAGAAACCCAAATGGGATTGACCCAATCAGATAGGCTATAACTCCGCCCGTAATCCAAATAATTATCTCTTTCATAGGCCGAATTATATCATTTACACGACAGGAATTCACCTGCAAACACAGGATGATTTGATTACTCTATCCCATTTAAACTCAGGCAGGAAGACAATCAACAGAGGTGAAAATGCCCATCTACATATCACATCTTTGACACTTGCCCACGTCAAAAATTAGCGTTATATTAGTAAAGGGTGTGATTGATTTTAATTGAACTTTTACAGTAAGCGAATTAATCACAACTAAAAACCTTTTCAACCTTTAACCTTTTCAACCAAACCAGCTATGATCCTATACTACGAAGAATATGGTAGCGGAACACCGCTAGTTATCCTACACGGTCTGCTCGGCTCCGGTGCCAACTGGCGCACGATAGCCAAAGCACTCTCCGATTCCTGCCGTGTCATCACAATAGATCTACCCAACCATGGACACTCCCCGCACATCCCTGATGCTGATCTAGGGACAACCTGTGACTGCATCATTGAAACCATGCGCTCTGCCGGAGTCCGTAACGCACATATTCTGGGTCACTCCATGGGCGGAAAGATTGCAATGCAGCTCAGCTCGGATTGTCCGGAGATACTTGACAGACTGATTGTTGCTGACATGCTGCCCAGGGCAATCCCCCCGGCACACCTATTTATTCTGCGTGCCTGTGAACAGCTCGACCTCTCCAAGGCAACACGCCGCAGCGAACTGGATGAAGAGCTCTCCCGCTCTATCCCTCAATTTGAAACACGCGCCTTTATCCTGAAAAATATACGGAGAGATAAAGATAATCATTTCTACTGGCAGGTGAATCTCAAGAATATTATAGCAAATTACAAGATAGTCAGCGATGCTCCCCAGCTCCTGATGCCCTATGAAGGCAAAACGCTCTTTTTAGGAGGAGAAAAATCCCCATACAGAATCGCTTCACAGAAAACCCTTATCCTCAGCTGGTTTCCTAATGCGCAAATTGAGATAATCCAGAACGCCGGTCACCTGCTACATGCCGATCAGCCGGAAGAGTTCTGCGCACTGGTACGAAATTTTCTTGCGTGAAAAGTAACCCAAGCATCCTGCTTGGCTTATTATTAAGGCAAGCAGGATGCTTGCACTACTTTTCTTTGAATCAACCCAATTCCGTGGCACACGAATTATTTATCCTCGCAATTTTCCCCGATTTTTGACACTATCCCGCGCCCTCAACCAATAGAAGGTTGTATCTACCACCGGGTTTATCCCTTAACAAAATGGAAACAAATACAGATTTATGATAGAAACAAAATCCAACAGATGGTTTAAAATCAGAGTTGAAAAACCTACTAATTTAAAAAATGATATTCTATCCGGCCTCACTGTGGCTCTTGCGCTTATTCCCGAAGCCGTCGCATTCTCATTTGTTGCCCATGTTGATCCTATTATCGGACTCTATGCCGCATTTATGATGGGTCTCATTACCGCTATCATTGGTGGACGTCCCGGCATGATCTCCGGTGCAACCGGCGCAGTTGCTGTTATCTTTGCCCCCCTGATGATTGGACAGATTGAAGTCCACGGACAGGAAGAGGCGCTGGCATACTTATTTACAGCAGTAATCCTCATGGGTATTCTTCAGATCCTGTTTGGTATATTCAAGCTCGGCAAGTTTATTCGCCTGGTGCCCCACCCCGTTAAACTAGGCTTCGCCAACGGTCTGGCTATTGTGATATTCAAATCTCAGTTTGAACAATTCTATACCGGACACGGTGCGGCAAGACATCTGCTCGACACTCCGGCTCTTCTGATAATGGCAGCCATGATTCTTTTGACAATGGCAATCAGCCACTTTCTGCCTAAGCTCACCAAGGCCATTCCGGCAACCCTTGCTGCTATTGTGACCGTATCATTGGTTGCATATTTCCTGGACAAAACAGGAACTTTTCATGCACGCAATGTTCTCGATTTTGTTCAGAACGACTCCCCTGCAACCACAACTATTGCGGCATCGCTGCCGACATTTGCCATTCCTAAGATCCCGTTCACTCTCGACACACTCCTTATAATATTGCCATACTCAGCGCTAGCCGCTGCTGTAGGTCTGATTGAATCCCTGATGACCCTCTCACTTGTCGACGAAATAACCGAAACTCGCGGTAAAGGCAACAAAGAGTGTATTGGACAGGGAGTGGCTAACTTTGTGACCGGTCTTTTCGGTGGCATGGGCGGCTGTGCCATGATTGGTCAGAGCATGATCAACATCCGTGGCGGTGGACGCGGCCGGACATCCGGTATTGCCGCAGCCCTGTTTCTGCTGGGCTTTGTTCTTTTTGCAGCACCCCTGGTTGAGATTGTACCGCTGGCAGCACTTGTAGGCGTTATGTTTATGGTGGTTATCGGCACATTTGAGTGGTCAAGCCTCCGCGTTCTGCCCTCTATCCCGAAATCCGATGCGCTGGTTGTAATAATAGTATCAGCGGTAACTGTTATTCTGGATCTGGCAACCGCTGTTTTGATCGGCTGCATATTCTCAGCGATTGTCTTTGCCTGGAACCAGGGCAAGATAATGCATGCAAACATTGATGATACTAACAAGAAAATCAAAATTTACAACCTTCAGGGCGCCCTTTTCTTTGGTTCATCCACCTCCTTCAGCCGACTCTTTGACACAAAGAACGACCCGGATGAGGTTGTAATTGATTTTGCCAACTCACGAGTTTACGACCACTCCGGCATCGATGCCATCAACAGCATCACCGCCAGTTATGCCGCACAGAATAAAAAGCTGCATCTGATTAACCTCAGCAAAGAGTGCACCAAGCTGCTCAGCAAAGCGGACAATATTATTGAAATCAGCGTAATCGAAGACCTCGACTGGCACATCGCTGATAATTCGCTGGGGTAGGATAGGGGCTAGGGGTTAGGGAGCTTGATAGGGGTTAGAGAGCTGAAGAGAGTTGAAGGGTGAAGAGTAAAAAAATCTCGAACGTCCAACATCCAACATTGAACATCCAACGTCAAAGTTAAAAAGAGGCTGCCACTAACCCCTCTAGCTCTCTCCAACTCCCTAACCCCTTCAACTCCCTAATCTCTAACCCCTACTCTCCCTAACCCCTGCAAGGCGAAGCCTTGCTCAAGGTTGACGCTGATAGGTTGCGGGATCCTGCGGGACAATATTAAAATTCGGCTTCCAGTTGGGTGAAATGCTGTAGAATTTCATCGCTGTATTATAGACCAGATTCTCAATCACAGCCTGACTATGTCCATCAGCCTTCATATACTCCACCACCTTGATCAGCGAAAGCGGATCGGATATGCCCCAGTCAGCAGAGCCATTAACAATTACACGGTTATCTCCATACTGCTTGATCATAGCTGAGACCCGCTCGGGATTGAGCTTTGAGTAGGGATAAACCGTCATGCCTGCATAACATCCTGAATCAAGAGTGTGTTTAATGGTCTCTTCGGTGTTATGATCCACATCAATGCGCTCAACAGTAAATCCTTCGACCTTGATGATATCCAGAATTCGCAGCGCCCCGCGTTTTTTGTCAAAATGCGGCAGATGCAGGATAACCGGCATCTTACGTTCCTCGGCAATCCGCAGCTGCCGAATCATGGCATACTCCTCATTGGCCGTAATATTATTCAACCCCACCTCTCCCATCGCCACACAGCGCGGATGATCCAGATATTCCCCCATACCATCAATCACCTCATCGGCGAGTCCCTTGTCCTCAGCCTCTTTGGGATTCATGGCGATGGCGCAATAGTGGTCAATTCCAAAACGGGCTGCACGGATTGTTTCAAACTCCAGAATCAGATTGAAGTAGTCAAAGAATGTACCGGCGTAACGACGGTTGGTTCCCAACCAGAAAGAGGGTTCCACGCAGGCACGGATTCCCGCCTTGTGCATGGCTGTATACTCATCAGTTGTACGTGAGAGCATGTGGATATGCGGTTCAATAATTGTCATTCTTAAAGTCCTTTAACGTTATAAATTCACTTTCCATTATGGTTAAACGTCTGTTCTGGAACAATAGTTCATTTCCCATAGTTAAAGCTATCTGCCGAAGGCTTCCGTCTACGCCAGAGGCTACGCCCGGACATACAAGGTCGGCTGAAACAATAAGCGCAGACCCGTCTTCGCCTAACGGCTACGCCGTGGCACGGCAGGGTCTGCGCACTCCAAAGCCCCGCACTTGCGGGGCGGAAATATCATTACTTTTTCTTGAAAGCCAGAGGCAACAGTTCCCCCATTGTGGCCTCTTGAATCTCGCCCTCTGCCAGATCGGCATAGAAAACAGGCATCGTAGCATCGCAGAACTCAGAAAGGACCTGACGGCAGGCACCGCAGGGAGTGGCGGCTTTATCTTTCCCACCAGCCAGTGCCATCGCGATAAACCTGCGACAGCCATTGCCAACCGCATTAAACACTGCCGTACGCTCCGCACACATGCTTAGCCCGTATGAGACATTCTCCACATTACAGCCGGTATATACCTCGCCATCGACACCCAGCAAAGCTGCTCCAACCGGGTATTTTGAATAGGGGCAGTAGGCGCTTTCAGCGGCTTCACGCGCTGACATCATCAAGTCTTCAACGCTCTCTTTATCAATTGATTTACTCATGTGCGAATATTAACACAGAGCCGCATGCAACAACAACCTCTAGCATCCCGCAGCGCAGTTGAAGTTGAACATCAATAACCGTTATACTTCCGCACATAACATTAAACCGTTACATTCTGTGCTGTTCTGGTATGTCCGCCGGTACCCGGTGGACGAAATCTACGTGTCTTTGCTTCGCAAGATCCACCGCATAGCGGCGGATATACTTTTCTTATCAAGAAATGTTCAACGGAAGTGATTTGCGCCTCATATAAGTCGTTTTCTAATTTCTCAAACGACAGCGATTTATTTCACCTTTCCCGTTGCCGCCCATTCGCTGCCACGAAGGATCAGTCTTTTACAAGAGGGATTATTCAATGCCGTAGTATCATGACCAAGAACCAGGTTAAAGCAGCGCCCCTTTGCCACATCTGTTGTCCAGCAAAGTGCTTCAGGATTGCCGCTGCCTCCCTTATCTTTGGGAAGCGTGACGGTCAGCAATACACAGCGATTCGAATTACGGTTGCCAACCCGCTGCCAGGGTTCATCGAATATGGTGAAATCCTTCATCCCCTTTGTGACCGGATGCTTCTGCTCCGTAATATTAACGGTGAACTCCTGCCGGTGCGGATGAAAGGTGTCCTTATCCCATCCCCCTCCAGACAGACATTGAAACTCCTCCCAGTCATAGAACATGCTGGCACCTGCATGCAGAACAAAAAATCCGCCACCTTCTTTGACCCATTGGATAAATGCGGATTTCATTGCCGGACTCCACTCGCGTTTCTCCTTGGCCCATGTATTCCAGTTGCTGAAGATGAGATGATATCCATCGATATCAGAGGGTGTCATCGACCAGGGGGTATCGTTGATGATTACTTCGAACCGGTGTGACTCTGTAAGAATATCCCTCACAACCGGTGTAGTCGTTTTCCAGTCATGGTTGTTTGCCCCGGAGAGAATAAGCACTTTGATTTTATCTCCAGGCACACCCGGTTTGGGCACTACGGCTTCAACGCTCTTTTTTTTTACAGCCGTGCCTCCAAGAAGCTCCATGCCGTTGACAAGGGCCTGATCTTTTTTTGTAACAAACTTGATCACTATCTTACCCTGTGCATCAGCGGTAACGCTCAACTCCGCGATCACCGCTTTCATCTTACCGCCGCTCTCTTTCACGATGTCATAATCGGAGAGTTTTTTCTCTCCATTAACAATCACATCGCAGATGCGCACCGGCGTGGAGTGATACGTTTCAGCAAAGTGCAGGCGCAGCAGGTATTCGGCACCGCTATTCAACCCGGAAAGCTCATAGTGGAAATCACCGAAACGGGCGGTCTGGCATATTGCATCGGGGGCGGGGTTTACCACACCGGTTGTATCCGGCTTACTCATGTTGGAGTGCAGCTTTCCGCCATGCCAGCCCTGGTCCGCTTCAAAACCGGATGTTGCTTTCCCACCAACGTTTATTGCCTTGATAACAAAATATTCGACATCCTCAACACCGCAATCTTCACAGAGTTTTTTACGAAGATCGACACCATCATCGCCCAGCCGGGTTCGTACAAGTGAGAGGATCGCCAGTTTCTCCTCCTTGCGATCGGCAGTAGCAACCAGCTGCTCCAGCATCTTTTTAAGCTCTGCTCCGCCACGCCCACTATCCTTATTCAGTTGAGAGAAAACCGCCCGCAGTGCCAGAATGCGGCAGGTGCGGTCGCTATCATTCCGTGCAACGGCTACAAGTGCTTCCAGGGCAAGTGGCGAGTTCCACTTTGTAAGAATTCGAATGGTCGCCTTGCGAAGTTCCACATCATCCGAAGAGAGCTGCGCACTGAGAATTGCATACGCATCTTTTGTCTGCACCCCTGCCAGCAGTTCCATCAGCTCAGCCTTGGCTGTATTATCAATCCGGGTGGACAGCGGAACAACCGCCTTGACCGCAGCCTGCTGATCGGGCAGCGTCTGGATAACTGCGGCCAGCGCCGAAGCGAAATCCGGGCGTGAGGTTGCAGGCAGTCTGATGAAAGTGAACTCCAGAACTTTTACAAACTTATCTGCGCCCAAATTACTGCGCAAGGCAGTTGCGGCGGCTTTATCGACGCCCTTCTCTGTGTAGAGATCTACATCACAGAGGCGGTCAATCAGGTCAGGGCAACGACGCAGGCTTAACAGCTCAATCGCCTTGATGCGGGAAATGTCCGTTTGTGCCAGTTTTTCAAAGAGAAATGTATCTGTCTCTGGTGCGGCATACATTTTTATGGCGCGAGTTGCCTCGATACCTACCGGATCGTTTTCCAGGGTAAGTGCAAAGATTGCGGGGAGCGCATCTTTGTCAGCCGTTGCCACCGCCGCATAGAGAGCGGCCTTACGAACGGCAACCGGTCCAGTGCTTAACGCCGCTTGCACTAGCTTCCGCACCTCCGCCTTATCTGCATGTGCCGACATTGCGGTGATCAGCTTTGCCTGATGCTCCTCTTTAAGAGCCGGTAGCATCTCACAGGCCAGCGCAGCATAGGCGGGTTGTACCCGCACCGCCTCCACGGCTGCACAGATTTCAACAGAGCTGGCGCCTTGAAGATAGCTTCGCACAGTATCCTTAACCTGATCCAGAGCCAACTGCGCCAGGGCAGCAAGTGCGGCACCACACGGGGCAGGGTTTCCCTTGGCAAGGCACTGTGTGTAGAGAGCGGCTGCCACATCTTTACTTCCCGCAGCCAGTCGGGCCTCGGCACAGCGAAGGGCACCATCAATCACAACCGGTCGGGAATCTTTCTTAAGAACATCCAACAGGGCGGCTGCGGCCTTGTCATCGCCGATGTGGCCCAGAGCCTGCGCTGCGGCATAGGCCACCGCTTCATCTTTATCCAGCGCGGTCTTGGCCAGGTCGGCCACAGCGGATGCATCCCTGGCATATCCCAGCTCCTGTGCGGCCTTTGCACGTTCCGCGGGAGTCCCGGTTGTTACACTGGTTGCGCGAGTCCACATTGATGCAATCAGCAGCAGGGTCGTTAAAATTCGTGTTGTGTTTTTCATAAAATGTTTGTCCTTAGCAACATGTTGTCGCTGGTGAAATTGTAGGCCCGGTGCCCTCACCGGGCGTTGGTTGCGCCGGGTGAGGGCACCCGGCCTACAGTTGCGGAGCCACTTGATCTGAGCGAAGTCTCAGATCGAGCCTAGATCCTCTGTGGTTAAATATGCGACACAATCAAACAACATAAGGATAGCGCGAAACCTTGCGGCCCATCAGCTTCTTCGCCTCGTCATCACCCATAATACTCTGCTGTTTCAAATCCCACTTGATTTTTCTCCCGGTCTTTATAGCAATCAGCGATAGATGTGATATATTATCCGAGTGATAGGCCGCCTCTATCGGGGAGCAGGGCTGCTCGCGGGTCTTGATACACTCGGCAAAGTCCGCAGTATGATGAAAGCCGGTTGTGTTAGCGCGCAACGGCTTTTTACACTGAGGGATAACCTCGCGCAGCAGACCAGCCGGTTCGGCGCTCAGTCCGCCACGCCGGATATTGATGACTCCGTTTTCCCCATAAAAGCGGGTACTGTCGCCACCCGGCTTGAATACAAACTCAACGCCGTTTGCAAAACGGCCTTTCACGTCCCAGGCGGCGCATGTATCAAAGAGTCCCTCTCCGAACTTGCCGGATCCCTCAAACTCAATTGGTACAGAGTCCGGTCCATCACCCAGCGCCCAGGTCATTACATCCAGGGGGTGCGCCCCCCATCCAGCTATAAAACCGATGGAACAGTCGGAGCTGAAGTAAGACCCCGAGTTTGTGCATCTGTCTTTCGTATACGGGCGCTCACGTGAAGGCCCTATCCACATATCGTAATCCAGTCCATCCGGAACCGGTGTCGGCTCAAGTGAACCGCCGCCGAGCTTGCCGCTAGGAGCATCCACCTCAATACGGTGAATTTTTCCAAGAACTCCGGCTCTGACCAGCTCGCAGCCTGTGCGGACATGGGTGGCGGAACGCTGCTGAGTGCCATACTGGAAAATGCGCCCATAGCGCCGGGCGGTTTCGAGCAGGTCCCGGTTGTCGTCAATACTGAGAGTCAACGGTTTCTCGCAGTAGACATCCTTGCCCGCCTGCATCGCCGCGGCGGTCAGGTTGTGATGCCAGTGATCAGGTGTGGCAACAACCACTCCATCAACATCTGGTCGGGCCAGGACCTCACGATAATCGCGGTATGGTGTACAATAATTTCCACCATATTGCTTACAGGCCTGCTCCGCCCGATTTTCACGCCTGTCCTTAAAGCAGTCAGCAATGGCTACAACCCGCACCCACGGAGGCTGCAGCAGTGTGCGGAAAAGACCGCTGCCCTGACTGCCCACACCAAAACTGGCAAGATTCACCCTGTTAGAGGGAGCGGTTGCACCAAAAAGATTTGCATACGGCACCACCTGTGGTGCCAACCCCGCGGCGACTGCCGCCTTCAGAAAACCCCTGCGACTCTGATTTAGTTTTTTCATAGTTTTTTCCCTGTAATCTGTTAGATCCGCCGGAAGCTTTGGAGTGCGGTGACCCTGTCACCGCTTTTTATCCACTCGACCCTGTCGAGTGGTTGAACAAGCCGACGGGGTCGGCTTGACCTTAAGCGCAGACAGGGTCTGCGCACTCCAGAGCGCTTCGCGCGGATCTAACATCTTTTTGTGTCACTGCCCTATATTCAAACCGTACTGCGAACGCATTTCACGTTTCATCATGGCAAACTGCTGATCATCACCGACAATTGTCTCTTTTTTCACATCCCACTTTACCTCTTTGCCGGTACGGATGGCGATATTGGAGAGGTGACAGATGATGTCGGATTTGATGGCCGTATCAAGATCACTGACAGCCTCCGCCCTGCCCTGAATGGCATCAATGAAATTCAGCTGATGATTGTTACTGACCTTTAACTGGATCTTCATCTCATCCTTGGCGTGTTTACGGATCTCATCATTGCTGAAAGCCCAGCCTCCGCGGTGCACATTGATCCACCCTTTTTCGCCAATGAACATGGAACCATGACTGGTCTTGGAAGAGGGGATCGTCCCTTGATCCATATACTTGTGACAGCTCTGCACATCCATGAACTTCATCTCAAAACCACCATCGTAAACCGTATTCACATCCCAGTGCGTGATGGTATCAAAGAGACCCTCCTTCGGGATCGTTCCGGTTCCCTTTGTGGAAGAGGGAAGAATCAGCCCCCGGTGATCCGCATACCACTGAAACTGATCAACCGGATGGGCCCCCCATCCGGCGATAAAGCCGATGGCATAATCGTTGATATGAAAAATGCCGTTGCGTGCACCCTGCTGAATACAACGATCATGGCAGAAAGGTTTTTCGGCGGCAGGCCCCAGCCACAGATCATAATTGAAATCAGGAGGCACCGGCAATACAGGTGTGGCCGATCCGCCCGACTCCCCCTGCGGCGCCCAGACATAGGCCTTCTTAACCTCACCGATATAGCCGTTAAGTGCCAGCTGGATGCCAAGGCGCACCGGATTGAGTGAGCGGTTCTGGGTGCCATACTGGAAAACGCGTTTATGCTTCTGCGTAATCTCCTTTGCGGCCAGGCACTGCTCAATGCTGATACCCAGCGGTTTTTCACAGTAAACATGCTTACCGGCGCGGGCGGCGGCCAGACTCATCGGAACATGCCAGTGATCGCCGGTCGCAATATGCACCGCATCCACATTTTTATTGGCCAAGGCTTCACGGAAGTCCTGGGTTTCGAGGCCGTTGAAATCTTTACACAGTCGTTGTTTAAATGATGCGATACGCTGTTTATTGGGATCGCACAACACCGTCACCGCACAGCGTTTATCCCGGAAGTAAGGAGCCGAAGCCCCCGCCCGGCTGCCGGTCGCAATAATCGCCAGACTAATGCGGCTGTTGGCAGCGGTGCCGCCATTCAATCCCAGCGTCTCCGCCTTGATCACCTGCGGTGCAGCAGCCAGGGCACCGGCGAACATGCCGGTCTTCTTTAAAAAATTTCTGCGTGTCTGTTTCATTTGCTTTCTCCGGTTTCTATTTGACCTGGTGACTGGGTGACTCGGTGACCGAGTTTGTTTGTGACTCACGACCCACGACCAGCGACTCAGCGAAGAACGAGGTTAGCACTCTGCACAACGCACCTCCCCACTTTAGAACTTCCCCCTGCTACATTCCGCACTCTTCAAGATAGGCCTTGCTACGTTTCAGTATATCCGCATCGCCGATAATTTCCAATGTCGAACTGGGAATGCCGGCATCTTTAAGTACATCACAAACTCCCTTGATGTCGATGACGCCATCGCCCAGCGCGATGGTAGAGAAGCCGCAGCCAAACTCAGCTCCGCGTTTCGGCTCCCACTCTGATCCCAGATCCTTCCAATGGATGTGGTGAATTTTTTCCTTGAATACCTTTGCCATCTCCACCGGATCGGCTCCGCCCAGCCAGGAGTTACCGGTATCGAGATTCACACCCAGCGATTCGGGGTTGCCCAGGCGGTCAAAGACATCCTGCAACCCCTTGATGCTGTCGGTTATCGGACCATGCGGCTCCAGCAGAAGATGTACTCCGTAATCTGCGGCCATATACGTGTAACAGGGAAAGACCTATCACGCGGACTCCTGTGATCCGCTGAAAGATGCGGTCAAAAAAGGTGAAATAATTCTCTCCGCTCTCTGCCGTGGCAGCTATCCGGGAATCCAACTTCCTGATGCCCTCCTGCCGGGGTTATGCAGTGTGGGGTTCTGGGACGCTACCCATCAACAAAACTGGGGCCTGTCCTGGCATCGAAATGAAGGGATTGAACTGACTTGGCTGGAAACAGGATCGCTCTGTTTTCAAATTGATAACGTCAACTTCATCCTTCCGCCCGGCAGTCTCACTATCACCCGCCCGTGGCAGCCGCACAAATTGGGTAATCCCAATATTGCTGCGGGAAAACTGCACTGGCTGATTCTGGACATCGGAGTGCGCCAGCCCCATCAAACCTGGACATGGCCTCCGTGGATGGTTTTCACACCGAGTGACCTTGCGGAGCTCACCGAATTTCTGCGTGGCAACGAGCAGCCTGTCTGGACTGCAAACAGCGATATTGCGCGATGTTTCAAACAGATGACCGGGTGCATCAACTCCAATATCGAGGGCAATGCCTCCAAACTGATGATCTACATCAATGAGCTGCTGCTCAATCTTCTTGAGATGTTTCGCAGCCAGAAGGTGGATCTCTCGACATCACTCACGACAGCCCGACGTAGTACCGACCTCTTTCTGATTGCAATTAAGGACAATCTGGCGGAGCCCTGGACACTTGAATCCATGGCCGAAGCCTGCGGTCTGGGAGTGACCCGCTTTGGACACTACTGCAAAGAGATCACTAATCTCTCACCCATGCAGTTTCTCAATCAGATCCGCATTGCAAAAGCAGCGGAGACTCTCATAAAGGAGCCGACAAAATCCGTGACCGATATCGCCTTTGAGTGCGGCTTCTCTTCCAGTCAGTATTTTGCCACCGTCTTCCGCCAGTATTACCAATGCTCTCCGACGGCGTTTAAAAAACCGCTGTAATACTGAAGCAATGCTATTCCCACACGAGCGGAGCAACGCTGACCCCCCGGTGGGGGTGATCAGCACTGGATATAAACCACTGACCTCTCTCATCCTGAATGATCTCCGGTGCATGAACCGTACATCCGGCCATCTCTACCAAAGATGTGTATAATAACAAGGATTTCACCCGAGGCTGTCACCTTTCGTTACTCTCTTCGATGCAACGCGAAGCGTTGTTGTCTAATGCAGTGATGCATATCACTCAACTAAGCAATGAGTACAAAAGTGATCATATATCACATCAGCTCTGTTAGATCGCAGATCCGCTGCATTAGGATTAATGCGTCAGCCAAGCACTCGGTAGCGGCTGTTTCTTCAGGTTCGGTCCGGAAACCTCCAGCACTGGCGCAGTGCCGCGCCAGACCACCCAGGGGGTGGGATATCCCCACCAGTAATCGACCCGCTGCTTCTCGATATCCTTTGCTCGTGCATCGGCATAGACCACCTGAAAACGGTGTGCCCCTTTGGCAAGCGCAACCGACCACAAACCAAGTCCATGCCACATCTGTCCGGGCCGCCACTCTTTGCCGTCAACAAACACACGCAGGTCATAACCCGGTTCACAGCCGTTGTGCGCATACTCCTTCGGTGCATGGAATGTATAAACCCCGGATTCCGGAACTGTGATATATCCTTGATAACGCACTGCAAAGGGACCATCTGTCGCGCGCATACTGATATCCATTAAATTCTTAACCTCTCCGGAACCCTTGGCAGGAAGCCGATCGGCAGAGCCGAAAAGCCTCATCCAGCGATCCTCGATATAATCATAGGCCAATCCCGGATTATTCCCTCCGTTTTTCGATGCCCGCAACATCGGTTCCTTGCGAAAACGCGCGAAGCTGATATCACTGACCTTCGTTCCCTCTGTTGTAAAAGGGACCTCTTCAACGCCCTTTCGAAATGCACGCGCCTGCACCATGCAACTCTCTTTAATTGTGAAAGGAACTGTGTATTGACTGGCGTTCAAAGTCGGCTCGCTGCCGTCAGTCGTATAATAAATTTTCACATCGGGTGTCTTCGAAACAATCGACACTTCAAGCGTGTCTGTAAAGACATCCCGCCCCGGCAGGAACTGCGGCGGATTGATCGGACGCAAAACCGGTAATGTTTCAACAACTTTTTCTCTCTTATCAAACTTAAACTCACAATCAATCGAACTCAACTTGCGCTTCTTTCTTCCAAGCACAACCGTATCATTACCGATTGCCAGTCCGTTCCAACTGTTGTCTGTTTCCTGTACAACAAGCGATGCCCGTTCTGTCGCGGGATTCTCATAAGATCCGCCGCAACGCAAGGGAACTCGGAAAACAATCTCCTCTCCATCTCTGGTCACAGCATCAAATCCGACCTCGAGATCACTGCTTACCTCTGAGATATCTTTTATCCGTCCCTCATCCTCAGGAGAACATCGAGCCTCCAGCAACGAGATCAGTACGCTTTCATTCTTAGCGCCCCACTTTGCCCTCATATAGTTGCGATCTTTGATCGGTTTCAGCTCTTCATAAGCCAGATTCTCAACACCGAAGTGACGAATAGTCAACTGAGCCCCCTCCGGACGCACCAGATTGATTATCCCCTTTGAAGCATCACTCTCAACTTTTGCCTTCTCATCCACCGGAAGCATCAGGAGCCTTTCACTCAATTCATGCTCATCAGCATCGCTGAAGCGCACACGATCAACCACCACAAAGAGCCGCTGTTTCCTCAACTGGAATATCTGGCGGGTGGCATAGACATTAGTCACTGCTGTTCCACTTATTTTCAACTGCTTGCGAGGATTGGGCGGATCACTGTACTCAAGCTCCCAGTTCTGATAAGCCCCTTTATAAAAGCACTCCTGGTAATCGAAACGCTCCGAACAATGAAAGCGGTTAGGCAGCGGCAGTTCCGGTGCCTCCACCAGCCGTTCAGTCTTTGAACCGGGTTTCCAACCGCGGGTTTCATAGGATTGACACTGATTCATCCCGTCCACACGCAGAGGACGCGAAAGAAGCAGGGGCTCACCGAAGTCGCGGTAATGGAACTGTGTATCCCAGAAATCGCTGCCATACCAGCTCTCTCCCAGACTATCCATATAGCGATCATTAGCACTGCCGCCCGGCGGCTGGCAGACCATCTCGATAAAGGATGCATCCGGCGACCAGTCGCGTCGTAAAATATGAATCCCCGAATAGGGCATATAGTCAGAGAGCATCTTAGGCTCTCCCTGATACCCACCCGGCATACGCTTTGTAGCAATGTCATAACACTGCTGCCGTCTTTTCGACAACTCTGCGCGTTTTCTTCCCCGACCGTAAACCGTGTCCACAACCGCCCGGGCCTCCGGCTCCCTCATAATCAGACCGGCCAGGTGATCAGCTCCGGGAGAGTCGGTATACACAGAAAGAAAGGGTTCCGGGTAGCTCTCCCCCGGTTCGCGCAGCAAGAGCTGACGCACCCGTTCAAAGCAGTAGGTGTCCGACTCATTGCCGGAACGATGCTCCACTCCATCCGGGGCAATAAAGCGAATGGTATAACGTGCGGCAGTCAGGTAGTTATGCAGAAAGTAACTCTCAAGATCCGATGTGAACCACTCCGGTTTATCTTTTTTCATCTGGAAGTAGCGATAGGCGGGCGTTCCCAGGGGACAGGGAACATGACCGGCGTCCGCCACCTCGATCATCGAGCCGTCACGGGCAAGAAGCAAGGTCCATAAACGCTCAAAATGATCCTCCATCTCACGCTGCATACGCTGACCTACATAAAAATCGTCAAGTATCCCCGACGCGAAATATGCACCTCCCCAGATGTTGTACTGATGATTAAAAACCGTACGACGTGCCAGGCGCCAGTAAACAGGCGGTATTTCCTCTGCATAGAGATCCAGAAAACGGGCAATGGTTAATGCAGGAAGATCATCAATAAACTCCGGACGCAGTTTCTGCGTTTCATGCAGGTCGCGCATCATCTTCACAAAATCACCGATCTCCCGCAGCGGCCAGTAATCGCGCCGGTCACCTCCATCCGCCCAGCGCTGGAAAAAGATCGAGTGTTCATCCAGCAACTCAGCCCAGCGTTCAAGGTATTTCTTTTCGCCGGTTGCCGCATAGGCCTGCAGCAGACAACGTGGGTGGGTCTCATCCCAGGGTATCAGGGTTGCACTGAAATCGAGTTCGGCTGCAGGTTTGACCAGGCTCACACTTTTAGCCTTGCGATCCACCCGGCGATTGTTGAGCATATCTTCAGCTGCCATCATGGCACCCGAACACCGGTCAGCGGTAAACTGATAAAGGCCTCCGGTCGGTATAACCGTATCAAAGTACTCCAGCTTTTTCAGGAAGTGCCGCTTAAATACATCCAGCGCCTCCGCATATTTCTTTGCCTCAAAAAGCTTCTTCACCTCAGCCAGATCGGAGTTGGAAAGGTCAAGCTCTCCGAAAAAATGTTGTGCGAACTGCACCATGCTCTCTGTTGAGTTACGTCGCGAAAATTCATCCACTCTGGCAGAGCACTCAGAATCATCCTGAATCTGCGATGGTTTGACGCCAAGGTATTCCATCAAAAACTCACCCAGACTGAACCAGCTGCGACTCTCGGGAAGAACCTGCCGCCCTACAAACGGGCCCTTAGCACTCATCGGTTCAACTGACACAACTCCCTTAGCCTTCATATACTCCGGTGTATAGAGCGTTACAAGCTGAGAAAAAACAACCTTTCGATCTGCATCCAGCACACTGACAACACGCCAGCCCTCTGGATCAACGAACCATTTCTTTATCATAGGATTGTCATAACGTGAAACATAAAAGACAACCTTGTCAACCGGTACAGTTCCACCCAGATCAGCCTCTATACTGGCAAAACTTGTCTTTGGATCAGGAGAACGGGTTGTCCCCCGCTGATTAGTATCGGTATTGCCATCTACAAGCCTTTGACGCATGCCGAGATTTTCATCCATTCCATACCAGCCCCAGCCTTTACCGGAGCTGAGCCTCTCGGGATGTCCACGCAGAATATTTTTTCCGGCGGAAAAAATCTCCAGTTCTGAGTTCTCAATTGCATGCGTCAGCGCATCAACACGTACGTACCGTCCTTCAACTATGGCCAAAGCCTGTCTGCCTGAAAATGACAGAACCCCCATTGCCAGAATCAGCTTCCAATTCATTACTTTATTCCCCTTTATAATCTGCACAATCAGTCATTATTAAAGGTAGCCCAAGCATCCTGCTTGGTTCATTATTGAGGCAAGCAGGATGCTTGCACTACTTTCCTTGGAATTGAAATGCGGCCTACACACAGTCCACGCTGTTGATATGCTAAAGCTGTTCCCGGTATATTTTCTGAACATGAATCGGTGTGAGCATCATATCGTAGATACGAAAATCATCGAACATTCCGTTACCGGGAGTATTTCCTTTATTACCGCCGCCAAGATAAAAAGTTTTGCCCGGATTTACCCATCCATCTTTTATGGCACTGCTCGAACGCTCTTTGCCGTTAACACACAAGCTGGTGATATCGTTGGCTTTATCCCAGCTGAAAATAATATGATACCAGCAATTTGAGCCCTCAAGTTTATTCAGGTTGCATCCTACCTGCCCCTTGCCCGATTCAATACGTGACCATAAAAAACCCTTTTCATCAATCCACATCTCCCAGTCATTCTCATCAACCGAGTTATCAAATATCGA
Organism: Kiritimatiellia bacterium; assembly: GCA_027858965.1. Lineage (GTDB taxonomy): Bacteria > Verrucomicrobiota > Kiritimatiellia > RFP12 > UBA1067 > M55B167. The sequence continues at coordinate 40,694 of JAQIBS010000137.1, read as the reverse complement.
CTGGAAGTTGTACCACGGTCTGGCGTAATACCAGAACGCAATACTTCCCTGGTCAGGAAGAGTATATGCCACCGATGTATAGTCATCCACACCATCCAGAGCAAGGGCAGCGGAACCGGACCTGCCTTTAATATAAACAGGAGAGTTATGGAAAACAGAGTTATAGGCGGAACCAGCACTGCCGCTGTTGGAAGATGATTTATCAAAAGTCCAATGGGTTACAGGCTCTGTCAGAGGTACATCCCGCAGACAGAAACGAAGATAAGCAGGACGGTCCGTTGTAATTGCCTCCAATCCCATTTCCTTAAACTGCACTGCCAGCCCACCGCTGTTAACTGTCCACACATTAAACTTATAACTGCCATTCGCCTGAACTGTGCGGACATAATCTTTATCGATCACTTTTGCATTGGCGGAGGTTGCCACGCCATCCGCACCGGTTGTTTTCAGAACTTCCAGGACCTCCTCTGCTGAAGGACCTTCATCCTTTATCGATACCAGCCAGAGCACCCGGCAGTCAGGCAACCTCTTTTTCGCGGCTGCGACAACCTCTTTATTGAAGCAAATTATAATTATCTGGTCACTTGTCAGAGAGGATTCCTCCAGTATCTTAGCAATCGGTTCAACGATCTCGACACCCATCTTGAGTTCCACGTGAATATATTTTCCGGCCGGAATGGTTGCTATGACCTCCTGAAAGGTAGGGATTCTTTCACCCGCCCACTGTTTACCCTTATAGGAACCGACATCTACCGCTTTCAGTTCTGCCAGGGTTGAGGCTGAAACAGTTAAATTTGTATCACCGGTACGTTTGGTGCTTGCATCATGTATACAGACAATATGTCCATCTGAGGTCAGATAAAAATCGCCCTCAATACCATCTGCTCCCTTCTCCCAGGCCAGATTAAATGCTGCCAATGTGTTTTCAGGAGCATCATGTGATGCACCCCGATGCGCAGTTAGAAGAACGGCACTTGCAGACAGTACACCCCTAAATAAACAAAATATAAGTAATGCCGCTTTACAAGCGGCTGAGTTAATAAAATCCATTCAGAAATCCCTGTTTTTTATAAAATTATAAATCGCTGAATCTACGCTAGTAGACTCAGCGATTTGTTCTTTATTGCCATATCAAATATACACTCTGCTACTTTTACATTATTTTCTCAAGAAGTATTTGCTGTCCATCGTAGAAATGTGCGCTTGCGGCCGCATCTGGACTTATGTGCAACAAGCCCTCTTCCACAGCCAGACCACCCGCTTTCAGATGTACGGACCGTAACCCCCCGTACCACCAGCTTGTATGACAGGCGTAAAGCAGATCCCCTTTCCCGGCCGCCATCTCATTGAGTGCCGACTGAGGAACAAGACTCAGATCCGCCTCTGTGATTGTTTCATCGATCTTAACCGTCAGGCTGGCTTTCTTGCCGATCTTCCGATTGGGTTCGCCCCCTTTAAAAATCCGCATCGCCTCAATCTGCGAGCCTGCCACAAGCCCGGCAATTTTTTCTGCAGGCTGGGGCTTAGTCATGAGGGTCACCACAACCCCGATTACTCCGGAGGCAATCAGACCAAACAGGGCCCGCATAAACTTATAGCTCTCCGGTCCCATTCCGAAATCCAGCGGTCCGATAAGAGCGTTATCCCATTTAAACGAGAGAAAAACCAGAATCGAACCCGCAACCATGGTTGCAAAGGCTGCATGCTGATTATAGCGTTTCCAAATCAACCCCATTAAAATCACGACAACAATAGGAGGTGTAACCGCCGCGGTAAACATTGCATGGGCTCCATAAAGAGTATCCTTGGCAAATAGCGGAACCAAAGCCAATCCTAAACCAGCTGCCAGAAGACTGCTGATTTTGGCCACCTTCAAACACTGCTTGTCATTAGCACCTTTCCCTATATAGGGCCTGTAGACATCATTAACAAAGATTGCACTTACCGCATTAATCAATGTATCAGCCGTACTCATCAGAGCTGCGGTTAATGCAGCCAGGATAAAGCCGAAGACTCCCGGATAACAGAGAAAGTGAGCCACTTTAATAAATGAGTCACCGGCATCGGTATCCAGCTCCCCCTTCAGCACCAGCGCCTTGGCAATCCAGCCGGCACCACTTACGGCAAGCGCTGCCAAGGGAGCCAGAACCAGAATCCAGAAGATTGTCATCTTACGTGCCTCTTTAACACTCTTAAGCGACATAAACCGCATAATAATACCCTGGTTCATCAGCATAAACGCCCCTGTATTGGCTAAGCCATCCTGGGCAAAAATACCGACAAAACTGAATTTTGCAGGGGAATTGAATTCCGAGAATATAAATTTATGGCTCTGCGGCAGAAATGACCAGAATTCTCCGAATCCACCCAGATGATAAACTCCCACAAAGAAAAGTCCCAACCCGGCCAGAAGCAATATAATCCCTTGCAGCAGATCTGTCATGATAACAGCCGTCTGACCACCCGCATACACATATGCGGCAACGGCAACCGCCGTGACAGCAGCCCCAACAAGAATCGGCCACCCCACAAGCGTTTCAAGTGTGCGCCCTAATGTCACCAGATTGATACCAATATAGCCGATCAGATAAAGCAATATCACAAATGTGGCAGCAACACGGGTTTTTACATCAAAACGATGTTCCATATACTCGGGAATTGTCAAAATCTTACGATAGTAAATTATAGGAATCCACAGCAATACCGTGATCGGCACCCAGAACCAGTCGTTAAGATAACTCTGGGTACTGCAGATTCCATATCTGAAACCAGCCGCACTATATTTTATAAAGCTATAGCTTCCTACGAGTGTGGCAACACAGGAAAAAGAGATCAGCCACCAACTGAAGCGCTGTCCGCCAAAAAAGAAATCTTTTGTCGTAGAGGTGTAACGCCCGAAGAAGAGGCCAAAGCCCAGAACAACAAAAAAGTAGATAGCGACAACAATATAATCAAGATTGGTTCCTATGAAGTGATCAGTCACAGGGCACCTCCTGTTTTCCAGTAAGGCGCAAGGAATGTAAATACACATGACACAATCAGCAGAAACAGATAACCCCCTGTCAAAAGAGCGACAAGGTGCCGATCTTCAGGAACCTTCAAATTCAAATAGCCCCCATTCAATCCGCCCCATATTCCCAATCCAAAAAGAACAGCCCCTATACTGAACTGACAGATAACAGGCCAGACACGCAACATATCCATTTTATTCCTCGTTTTTCAGATTTCTATCTCACTAAACAACAAAATCAGACTTTAAAAAATGTATCATGTGTTTCTACACAGGTCAATATGCGTTTCGAAGCTGGTGAGATTGCATTTGTAGATTAAAGAAGAGCTCCCCCATGGGGTTTATCTCTGTGGAAGCGGTGTTGGGTTTAAAACAAGAAAGGCCGCTGCAATGCAGCGGCCTTTACTCATCATCTAAGCTAACGGATTATATATCCGCTTTTTCGGGTGCTGGGGCATCTGCCTGAGCACGGCCACGCGGGCCTCTCTGTCCAGCAGAACCTCTGGAGCATTTACCTTTTGAAGGCCCGAGTTCACGCAACTTCTTCGTTACTTCATCACCAAGAATCTCACGTGCTTTAAACCTTGCCGCAATACCGCTTTTCATCAGAGCTGCCTTTGCTGCGCTTGCTTTATCAACTGCGGCAAAAATTGCATCCTTGTCCGGTTTTTCACTGGACATCAGCTGCTTCATCTGAATCTGAGTTTTCTCAGCTGTAGCTTTCAGATCCACCTGTTTAAGCTCTTGCTCTTCCTTAATCTTCTTGATCTGAGCAATCTGCTCGTCAGTCGCACCTGCCTCTTTCAGACGCTCAGGACTGGGACCCTGCCGTTGTCCATGCGGACCACGTTCGCCACCACGCTGGCCGCGGAAGTTCTGCTGCGGGCCACGCTGTGCCTGTTGTCCACGAGGACCACCCTGCGGTCCTCGTTGTTTTTGAAAACATCGAGCTCCTTTTTGAGGGCACTCACCATCCTGCGAATCAGGCGCATTCTGGGCCATCGCCACGCCACTAATTAAAATAGCGCTCAATACTGTTGTTGCTACATGTAATGTCTTCATTGTTAATTCCCTTTCTTTAGGATATATGTTCCGGTCTTACATCAGATCCCGTATGCTGACCTTGTTGAACATGGTGGTATAAACGGAGGGAATTTAATTTTATTGGGCATCAATGAAAAAATTTTTGCGGATCTTCCTCTGTGGGGTTAATTCTCTGAACCAATTTTGTGACTCGGCAACAAAGTTTTATGACGCAGGACTGAATGACTCACGACTCACTTACAGCCGAGGGCCTGAACATTGGCTGCAGGCTCCTTTAAGCAATACATCCGAGCAGGATGGCCTGAGTCATTGGCACAGAGTATTCAAAGTTACTCTTACACATTGCCGGATCGTTAGTCTTGCAGGCATCAACCCACTGCTTGTAATTATCGCCAGCCTTTATTTTTAAGCTCATCGCGCCACAGCCGAAATCCCACCAGCCACGCCATTTGGATGGAGCATATGCCTTAGAAAAAGGACGCATCTCAGCTGGGCCGATCCAATCTTTCCAGCTCATGCCCTGAGGAACCGTTTCGCCCTTGGCATATTCCGTCATGCCCTGCGACCATCGACCATAAGGACGATCCGACCAGGAGTGAACCTCCTTAATATCACCGAATGCACCGGCATCCATCATCTTCTGCCATAACATCAGGCCTGCCCCGGCATGACCCTGATTACCCATCTGAGTCACAACCCCATATTTACGTGAAGCCTCAAGCAGCAATTGACATTCTTTATAAGTGCGGGCAAGCGGTTTCTAGAGATATACATGCTTGCCTCGACTGATAGCATCCAGGGCAATTACCGCATGAGAGTGGTCAGGAGTGGAAATAAAACCACAGCATCAATATTTTTTTCCTGTTCATCCAGCAACTTGCGATAGTCTGTATACTTTGGCAGGTCAGGATATTTAGCAAAAGTTTTCTTTGCTCTATCACTATCTACATCGCAAAGCGCAACAACTTTGGCACCAGCACGCGTAACATAACTAAGATCGCCTGCACCTTTACCCCCGCAACCAATCTGAGCAATACGAAACTCCTTATTCTGCGCATAAGCATGAGGCGCAGTGAATGCAGCAACCGTTGCTACAGATGATGATGCAATAAATGAACGTCTTGATAAACCAATCCTGTTACTCATAAAAATATTCCTCTCAAAAAAATACATATCAAAGTATTCTTAAATTACCACCGAAAATAGTCAAGTCTGTTTGACAAATGGATCAAACTCGTTACAATAATCCTCAGTGTAACTTTAAAGAAAGCATCTTATGAATAGAAAATCACTTCTTAACATCTCGTTTTTTCTTCTAGCCGCTCTGTTCAGCACTCTATCCTCTGCTGCCGCTGAAAAACCGGATTACAACGTCCTTTTTATTATCGCAGATGACCTGACCTATACAGCACTCTCCTGTTACGGCAACACAGTCTGTAAAACCCCTAACATAGACCGGCTTGCGGCCAAAGGCGTTCGCTTCACGCATGCCTATTGCCAGGGAACCTACTGCGGTCCATCGCGTGCCGCATTTATGTCGGGCTACTATCCGCATGCCTCCGGAGTGCTGGGCTATACCAGTCCCCGTCCGCGCATCGGGCCCGACAAAGTGACCTGGCCTCAGCTCTATAAGAATAACGGCTACTACACCGCCCGTGTCAGCAAACTCTATCACATGGGGGTGCCCGGCGGAATTGAGGCCGGAACGGATGGGGCAGACGATCCTCTCTCCTGGACCGAAAAATTCAACTGCCCTGGTCCCGAATGGAAAGCTCCAGGGGATGGAGAGACTCTTGAGAATAATCCCGATGGGAAAAAGCCTGCTGTCGGCGGAAATACCTTTGTCGTGGTTGAAGCTGATGGCGATGACCTGGTTCATGCCGATGGCAAAGCCGCAGCAAAAGCAGTTGAACTGATCCACAAGCATAAGGATGAAAAATTCTGGTTGGGAGTCGGCTTTGTACGTCCGCACGTTCCCTTTGTTGCCCCTAAAAAATATTTTCCTCCCTTTAAGCCTTACAGCAAATTGACCCTGCCAGAGAAACGCGAAGACGACTGGGCTGACATCCCCAAACCGGGCATCAACTATAAAACCAGCGTCAACATGAAAATGGACATCCGCCGACAGAAAAAAGCTCTCGGCGGCTACTATGCCTGCGTGAGTTACATGGATGCCATGACCGGTCAGGTGCTGGATGCCCTGGAAACTGCAGGCCTGGCCGACTCCACCATTGTGATTTTCACCAGCGACCACGGCTACCATCTGGGTGAGCATGACTTCTGGGCCAAGGTAAGTCTGCTTGATGAATCATCAGGAGTGCCTCTGATTATCAGCGTACCGGGAATGAAACCCGCGGTCTGCAACTCGCTGGTTGAGCTTCAGGACCTTTATCCCACCATCACGCGCTTGTGCGGACTAACACCTCCCTCCGGCATTCAGGGAAAAGATATTTCCAAAATGCTGACAGATCAAACCCATGAGGTCCGGGATGCCACTTTCAGCGTGGCACCGATGCGCCGAGGCTTTCTGTTGCGCGAGCACCGATATGCTTACATACAGTATGGAGAGCATGCAGGCAAAGGCATTGAACTCTACGACACACAGAAAGATCCAAAACAGTTTACCAACCTGGCTTCCAACCCTGAATACGCAACCGTTGTGGCCCGCTTTAAAAAGAAGATGACCGACAAGCTCAAAGCCATCCGCAACAACGACCTGCCACCTCCACCGGAGAAGAAGAAGAAGAAGAAGAAGTTCTAAAGTTCTAGAGTGCTAGAGTGCGCGAGTTCTAAAGTTTTTTTAGAGAAAGAGAAATGTAGAAGGTGAAAGGGTTGAAGAGGTAATTGCTGGAGGGACGGCGGCTCGCCGTCAGCGATCTCTTGCAGGGGCGCGCTACACAACGTGGAGGGAAAATTTAAAGTACAATATTCGCGGAGATTGGCGAGCAAAAAGATAAGGATAATAATTAGGATTGAAAAATCCATCTCTCTTATATATCATATTATTAAAATAAAGAAAGGTAACTGCTTATGAGCAATGAAGTAAAAACACACGTCTTGAATGATCTGATTGCATATCAGGAGGATGCGGTTGTCAGCCGTACTATAATTGATAAAAAGATTGGAACCGTCACAGTATTCGCATTTGACGATGGTCAGGGGCTCAGTGAGCACACAGCGCCTTTTGATGCGATGGTTCAGGTTCTGGACGGAGAGGTTGAAATCACTATTTCCGGTGCTCCCCGCACAGTAAAAGCCGGTGAACTTATTATTATGCCGGCAGGAGAACCGCACTCCCTCAAAGCACTTGGCCGATTCAAGATGCTTCTGACCATGATCCGCGCCTAACGCAGCAGAGCCATAACCAAACTTTCTTTAAGTGATGGGCAAAGCTATGAAATTATCAAGATATGCATTCAATGTAATTGCATTGGCATTCATTGCAATCATATTGGGAACCATGGGAGCTATGACAGTCATGGCAACTGAAGAGGCGGAATACAAAGTTATCAAGGCGGAACAAAAATTCGAAATTCGTGACTACGCACCACATATTCTGGCTGAGATCTTGATAAGCGGCTCGCTGAAGGAGGCTGGAAACAAGGCGTTCCGCCCCCTCTTCAAATATATCTCGGGAGATAATTCAAAGGCGGAAAAGGTGGCGATGACTGCCCCTGTATCGCAACAGGCGGCCGGCGAAAAGATTGCCATGACAGCTCCTGTATCACAGCAGGCCACTGGTGATAGCTGGGCGGTCAGTTTTATGATGCCGGCATCCTATACCATGGAGACCATCCCTCAACCTGAAAACCCTTCCGTTAAGCTGCGTCTGGTTCCTGCACACCGTATGGCCACAATCCGCTACTCCGGATTCTGGAGTGAAAAGCGTTACAATCAACATAAACAGAAACTTGAAGAGTGGATCAAGGCCAACCAGCTAATCCCGGCAGGAGCGCCTGTCTGGGCACGCTACAACCCACCCTTTACTCCCTGGTTCTTGCGTCGTAATGAGATTCTGATACCGATAAAGGCAACACCGCTCGCTCCCAACCGTTGATGGAGGACAACTGGGATGCCATCCAGAGTTTGAGCCAGAGAATCGAACAGATTGTCAGCGCACCGGGAATGCGCAAGCTGGTGGAGTATGTTAAGAGAGAAACGATAAACGCTGAACGATAAATGATAAATGGGAAACAGGAAGCAGGAGAAGTTCTAAAATTCTAAAATGCGAGAGTTCTAAAGTGGATTGTAGAAAGAGTAAGGTAAAAAATGTTCAGGTAAAATATGGGGTGCGCTTCCGGCTTCGTCCCGCATACGGAACTATGCCGGGACAAGTCGTTGTTTTAGTTGAATAAAGTGTTTATAAAAATAGCATTTCACCGGATTGTCTTGATGATTTCAAATTTTATCTATATAATTACATTGAAGCTAGTGAATTTAAAATCGCAGGATAAAAAAATTATGAGTATAAGAAAGCACAGTTTAAATCTGGTGATGGCAGTACTGATTCTGTCGGTGAGCGCTGTACAGGCATTGATAGTTGTTGAGGATTTTGAAAACTATGAGCAGAGCCCTCTTATCTACGCTTCCGGCGGCAGCGGATTTCTGGATCACTGGAGCAGCGGTAATATGAATGTTGCGACAGGGCAGAATTTATCCTGCAGCACAACGGGATATGCGGTCTCTTCGCTGGGCACCGGAATGTGCATCGGGACAAATGAAAATGCTGCTAAGATATCTTTCCGTAAGATTGCTGAACCGATTTCAGGCACAACTGCAGGCCGGGAGGTCTGGTTGTCTGTACTGCTTGCACATAAATACAATGAACGGATTGGATTGCATCTCAATCCTACAGCATATGACCGATCGAGTGCCGATGCCGGGTTTCTTGCTGTCGGTACGGATCTTCGAAAACTGGATGACGGCGTACTGATTTCGACAGGGCTGACGATTTCATACAATACAACACACTTGATTTTAGGGCGGATCATGCTTAAAGACACAGGAGAGTCGACAGTTGAATACTGGCTGGACCCGACCGATGTGACATCAACCAATACACTGGGGGCAGCAGACATCACTTTTGCGGCAAATTTTGGAAGCAGCATTATGAGTGTAGGTATGGAGGGATACTATGGCAGCCCCGCAATGGATGCAATGCGTCTCAGCGATGGCTCCGGTGATGGAGCACAGGCATTTATTGATGTAACCCGCGCAACATCCTCTATACTCTTCGGACCAGTCGAATTTGCATCCCTACATGAATTGACCAATAACTTTGCACTGCTTGATGCAACAACTAACGACTGGACCGCAGATGATGACGGCAATCACGGACAGGGCGGATATCTTAAGACTTTATCTTTTGTAACCACACATCATATTTTTGTTATTGATAGTGATGGTGTCAGTGGCGGCGGCAATGATATTTTCGGAGAGTGCACCATCGACTTTGACTGTCGCGGTAATTCGCATTACGGAGTCTGCTTTTTCGGACAAATTGATCCCACCAAGAGGGATCAGAAACAGTGGATATTGGTATCGGCATCAAGTCAGGTCCGTTCATTTTACAACAAGACTCTCTCTGGATCTCACACACTAGAGGAAACTGATTCCAGCTATTCCCTGGATGGATCAGAGTGGCGGCATGTGCGTGTTGATGTGCGGCGAACCAATAATTTTTCTCAGGTGGAGGCCAGGGTTCGCGTGTGGGATAACTCTGTCGATTTCAGAGAGACTCCTGCGTATGATCATAACTTCATCTATGCGGCAGATCACAGCCATCCATATGCCGGAGAGATTGCCTTTACAAGTTATTACGACGGAACACGCAGCGGAGAACTCGATAATATTGCGGTCTATCGTTATGGGAGTGCTCCTGACTGGTTTGAACCAAAAGGTACATTGATTATGCTCCAATAGCCCAGCAATCTCCGGAAAAATCCCGGTTGCGACGGGTTTGCAGGCCAGAGAGTCCTGACCGCTTTTTCAAATCGAACCTGTGAAATTTCACCGCCGCTTAATGTGGCCAGTCCCTTCGGTGCCTCACCAACAACCTTTGCGCCCTGCTTTACCAGCTCAACAATACGCTCAAGGGTTTCAGGAAGCATGCGCCGGCAATCCGGCATCCAGAGCAGGCGGTAACTGATTCCCTCCGGTGTAACAAGACAACCATCTTTTACAGAAAGACGATTCAGCAGGGCATCAGAGTTGCAGTAATCATAACGATATCCAGCTGGGAATGGTGCTCCCTGCATCGGTTTATGATCCTGCTCATCGCCCACATACCAAAGCACATCCGCATACTTGTAATATTCAAGAATGTCTCCGGGAAAAACATCACCGCAGGCAGTTTCGAAAGAGAGTGCCTGATTGGAATCACCATCCGGTGTTGGAAATGCGATTACAGCGACTTCGCGGTAGTCTCGCCAATCCTCTTTCGAAGGTTGCGGTTGCGGCAGTTGGATACTTTTCGTGGATTTTTCATCAACGATTGTATGACTCCAGACCAGATGACGCATTGCATTGCTTGGTGCGATCCAGGGTCCGCCGGACATTGCCCAGCCTGGACAGTTCTGCATTGTGAAGCGCAGCCCCAGTCGGCGACACTCTTCGGCAGCATGTTTTACAGATCCATCCCAGGATGTGAGCAGGATCCTTCCAGATGAAGTGTGATGTTCGCCCATGTGGGTCAAGCACATATAGATTGCTGCCATCCATGTTGCAGGTAACCATCCGTGTGCCGAATCCCCGTTTTTCTTCCATTCTCCAGCGGTTAAGAAACTCCAGTCGTGTGCCATCTGTGTTGATGAGCAGGTGGTTGAAGTAATGCTTGGCCTGACTGATATCCCCATGTTCATGAGGAATTGCGGCCATCTGCGCCAGAGAAACAATCAGTTCTGCTTTGCCGGATTCCAGGTCCACGCGAACAATGCCGGAGTCTTTCGGTGCCAGGATATCCTTGTTGGGATCGGGCAGTCCACAGTAGCCGTACCCCGGGCGCATGTCCTGAATACGTCGGAAGTCAGGAGCGCAGCCGGTCTTCCCATCAGGCGAAAGTGTATACACAGGGTGTGGAATAGTTCGCATTTTATGAGTTTTAACATTCAGAATGCGGCAGATAAACTTATCTCCCTCCCGATCATTCCATAGCCCTCGCTGTCCGATCCCGAAATCCACTGCAGCATGCATCCCTGCTGCCAGCACCATGCATGAGTGCTTCCCAGTTCGATCCACTTATCATTATCCTGCAGATCAACCATTCCTATTTTGATCACATCATCAGGTTTGGGGGACCGACCAGCGAAATCCACCTCCATTCCCAGAACATAACGACAGGAAGGATCAAACTGCAACTTATCATAATAGCCGAACCAGTGGTGCTTCGGTCCTTTGGTGATTGCGCGGCAGGGAGAAAATACCGCTAAAATCACATAAGGAACGCCGATCTTAAGTTTTTCATCGGTTTTAATTTCACGGGCTTTTTCATCATAGACTCCGCTTCCACTGACAGAAAAGAACACCCTTCAGTCAGGCATAACTCCCAATTCATAGGAACGTCCGTCTTTACAACAGTTCCACTTTGAAACAAAGGGAACCTTGTTTTCCGGAATACTTGCAAGCTGGACAACAGTGCTGAGTGTCAGGGGACCTTTGATCTGCAGGCAATCCTTATCACCCTTCTGCAGGTCGATCCATTTAGCATCAGTCGAAGAGAACCGCAGGGCCTCTCCATTGCGGAATGGAACCAGTAATGGGGAGTGCTCTCCCTTTGGTGCATTTTTTTCCGACCAGTTCAGTTGCAATCGCGCCGATTGGGCAGTAACCGTCAATGTCAGAAGAAGGGCTGCTGCGCTTATACAGCAGCGACTTATCCATCCTTATTTCGTTTTTCTTTTAATCATATTTTCCCCAATTAATTTGTTTTACCAGAGGCACAGAGAATCATTTCTTCGCTGGCTTAACCAAAGAACGCAAAGTAAATGGTTAAAAATTTAACGCGCGATTTGTCAGACGCATCCGGTTTTCACTTTCGAAGGATCATGAAATAACAGGACCTCCGACGAGTCGTATGGTCATGCAGGGAATCACCTCATGCAATTATAGATTCAAAAAATAGCGGGTAGACTTTCTTTCGCCAGTACGGATTAAAGCACCCTTGGCCGTCAGACCAGCAAGATCCCTTGTTGCGGTTGCAGATGCTGCTTTAGAGATGCTTCGGTAATTGGCTGCACTCAGACCTCCTTCAAAGCCGTCAGGGCCTGCTTCGAATATACGCAGCAGTACCTTCTTCTGACGTGGATTTAATTGTGTGTCAAAACGAGCCAAGAACTTGTTCTTGGCTATAACAAACTCGATCAATCTTAATGTATATGACTGTGCGTCAAGAACGCTCCGGGCAAAGAATGTCAGCCACTCTGTTATTTCAAGTTTTCTGCTATTGTTCGCAAGAGCATCATAGTACTTCTTGCGTCTGTCGTTGATAATCTGTGCGAGAGCAATCAATGTTGGATGCCCGACTGCCTGTGCAAGGGATTTCTCAGCAAGAGCCCTCGCTATTCGTCCGTTGCCATCTTCAAAGGGATGTATGCTTACAAAATACAGGTGGGCGATGCCCGAACGTGTAAGTGCAGAAAGCGCACTCTGCCCAGTGGAAGAGCTAGCGTTAAACCACTTGATAAAACGAGCCATTTCGACTGGTACATCTTTTGACGGCGGGGCAATAAAATGTATTTTCGGGGCATCAAGAGAACCTGAAACTATCCGCATCGGCTCTTCATGCGTTCGGTAGCAGCCGACAGATTCCAGGTCATTGCGTCCCGCACAGATCAACTTCTGCCATTTACAAATAGTTTTACAGGAAAGCGGTTCCGCATAACTCTCATAAACAGCAGTCATCATTTCGGCAATGCCATGTTCGAAAGGGCGACTTAAGTTTCTGTCATACTGCAACCCGAAATGTCGGCGAATTGAGGATTGAATGCTCGCTCTGTTAAGATATTCTCCCTCGATTTCACTGGTTCTCAAACTTTCATCACTCAGTATATCAATGCGGAGCTTGGATATTCCATCGTCATCAAGGTGTTTGATTGCACCGAAAAGAATACCTGATTCACTCAGGAAGCGCTCTTCAAAGTGTTTCATAGCAGATGTGTCGAAAGCAAATTCCGGCCATCCCTTCTGTTCCCAATTCCATTTCATGAGTGATAAACCAATATTTTATAAATCAATAAACAGCCAAATATGATCTATAAAAGCATATTTTATCAATCACTGCAAGGATGTATTACCCTAAAAACGCTTTATGAGTATGGACAAAACCCTCCGGCAAACCCTCTCCCGTGCCTCGGAAGCTGATGCGAAATTGATCGGAAAAGCTTTTATTGCCATCAATCCAGCTGACATGCGCGGCGGCGAGAACATCCCCCTGCTCCGAGATTACGACCCCTTGGGCGCGATTTACCAAACCTGTTCCGGTCGCCTCCACAATCACAAAGGGTTTGGGATCAGAGTTAACCAGTTCTTCGATATCAGAAATAGCTGTTTCAGCAAAAAGAAACACAGGACTTATGATGACAGCTAATAAAAATCGTTTCATAATTACCTCTTCAGATGAACGCAAATTACCTCCGTTGAACTGTTGGTCAACGCAAGTATTAGCCTCAAGTAACCCAAGCTTCCAGCTTGGATTCTCTCTGATCCGGGCAAGCAAGGATGTTTGCATTACTTTGTTTTGTATTAGAAATTAAATTTCTTGAATGGAATATTATCAATTTCCCTGATATTATCAGAATACGTTTTGCAACCAAAGCTTTTTGCCCCGCTGTCGCCTGCGGCTATAGCGTGGTAGAGTAGGATTACCGGAATAACAGAATTTCATCGTTACGTTAAAAATTTATCCACAAAGAGCACAAAGATAATTTCAGGGAATTATTCTTAATCTTGATAATCTGTGGATACAAACAGGATCAGACTATGAGTAAATATTCAATAGGTTTAGATTATGGGACAAACTCCGTAAGGGCAGTGATTGTCAGCACAGATAACGGAGAGGAGATTGGGTCAGCCGTTTTTAATTACCCCAGCGGCGACATGGGCGTGGTGATTGACCCGAAAGACCCCAATGTGGCCCGTCAGCACCCTGCTGATTATATTGCCGGTATAGAGTCAGCAGTCACCGCAGCTCTTGCAGAGGCCAAACAGGTCGATCCTGATTGTGTAGCAAATGTTATTGGTATTGGGGTAGATACTACCGGCAGCACCCCTATCCCGGTTGATTTAGCCGGCAAAGCTCTAGCACTTCAAGAAACTTTTTCCGATAATCCGAATGCCATGGCATGGCTATGGAAAGACCATACCAGCTATAAAGAAGCCATTGAAATCACAGAGGCCGCAGTGGCAATGCACCCGGAATATCTGGCTAAATGCGGCGGCACCTACTCCTCTGAATGGTACTGGGCCAAGCTACTGAAATGTGCCCATACCGATCCGGCTGTTTTTGAAGCAGCCGCCAGCTGGATCGAGCTGGCTGACTGGATCCCGGCGATCCTGACAGGAACAACCGCCCTTAATCAGATAAAACGCTGCATCTGCGCCGCTGGCCACAAGGCCATGTTCAATCAGTCCTGGGGTGGCTACCCTGCCATCGATTTTATTGCATCATTTGACAACGGCATTCTGACTAAAGCCAGACAATCACTGCCTAGCACTGCGGTTAACATCTCCGACACTGTCGGTGGACTCACCACGGAGTGGGCCGGCAAACTGGGACTGAAGGAGGGCCTTCCCGTAGCAGGCGGAGCATTTGATGCCCATCTGGGAGGAGTTGGATGCGGTATTCGTCCAGGATCAATGGTCAAAGTGATAGGAACATCAACCTGCGATCTTGCTGTTGCACCCCTCTCAACTAAATTGAGCGACATTCCGGGCGTATGCGGTGTTGTTCCCGAATCAATTCTTCCGGGATCATATGGCATTGAAGCAGGTCAGTCTGCCGTAGGCGACATCTTCAACTGGTATGTACACAAATTACAGCCGGGGAAGGACATGACACATCGGAAGCTGGATCAAGCCGCCGACACACTCAGGCCCGGCCAAAGCGGACTGCTGGCGCTCGACTGGAACAACGGCAATCGCACAGTGCTGGTTGACCAGCAGCTGACCGGTCTGGTTCTGGGGTTGACCCTGCACTCCTCTCCAGCCGAGATATTCCGCGCTCTGGTAGAAGCAACAGCCTTTGGCACCCGCATGATCCGTGACCGTATGGCTGAGTATGGTGTACCTATTGAAAGAGTGATCAACTGTGGAGGAATCTCTAAAAAAAGTCCTATGCTGATGCAGATATACGCTGATGTTCTCAACTGTCCTATGCTGATTGCCAGCAGCGAGCAGACCTGTGCTCTGGGTTCAGCTATGGCTGGTGCCGTTGTAGGCGGTGCATACCCCGATTTTGATGCAGCGGCCAAGGCTATGACATCTCTGGATGAAAAGCAGTATATCCCGATCCCGGAAAATGTCGCGGTTTACGAAAAACTTTTTGGTTTATACAAGCAGCTACATGACATCTTCGGGACAAAAGAGTATGCAGAGAACCAGTTTAATGTGATGAAAGAGCTGATTGCTATTCGTGAGGAGTCAAGAGGCACCTGAAGGCGCTGTAGGAAGTTGAAAGTGGCGTGCAGGAAGTAGTGTTCTGAAAACGCCCAGGCGGCATTACGGAACGCAAAGTACCCAAATGTGCTCCACCTTGCTGACGACATGGGTGACTGGCAGAGGAAAGGACTTCCTATTTAAGGTAAAAACCCCTAAAAACATACCGATTTCAGAAAAAAACACTAAAAGTTTATCGACATATAGGAATCAAAAAGCGCATAATATAACATGAGATGAAATTTATACATACATGTTGGTATGAAAATACGCTTTATGTATGGGCTGAACAAGATGTGGATGATAATACATTACTGCAAAATACAGAAACCGGTAATGTAGAGTACTCTCCATTTAATGTTGATACCCATACACTTAAAGCGCTTCTTACTAACATATTGTGGTCTGATAAAAATGAGCTGAATATTATTCCGCTGACAATTCAACTACCCACAACGATACGGAAAAACAACAAATATCCACTACCCTCTCACCAATTTCTCATTAAATCAAAGAACCGCGAAGAGCTAGCCTTCCCAAAAAAGTCTGCATTATCACCTTGGCGGGTTAATGCCGTTAAATTAAGTCGGCGACAGATTATCACTCTTTTTGGTGTTTGTCAGAAACGAAGAGTTAGCTCAGGAATATTCTTTGATAAAGATGTCTATGCATTAAAGACTTTATACCGATTTGCAGGGGCTCTGATCGCTCGCGGACGTTTTCTGCCATCGATACACAGCACATCAGATAGTGCATATCATGCTCTATGGCAACCAGTCTTAACTGTCCAGGATGAAGAACGGCTGAACAAAATTACCGCCCAGATCCCCCAAGTTGCCATAATGGATAAGAATTTGGCAGAATCCGCAGAACAATTTTTGAACAACATCACCGATTATATTGTACGTATCAGCGTCATGACAACGCTTTCAAGGGCTCAAGCACGCAAAGGCAAATTTTACAGCGTCCATGATGCCTGGCTATCGGCACTGCGGGGTGAATCTTCATTGATTCGATGGGAAGATCATGATGAACTTAAAGATCTGCAGGAAACGCTCTATAAATGGCGTCGTCCGGTTGAATTCGGGCGGGACTCAAACATCACTCTCATGCTGAAATTACATGAACCACTCAGAAGCAATCAGAAAGAGTGGCTGCTTGAAGTCAAATACATCAAAGAAAAAAAAGAGTATGCATTCCCAGTAGGCTCTCATATTTTCAAAGATCCCGAAATCAGCGAATACCTGTTGCTCTCATTGGGACAGGCCGCCCTGCTATTCTCCCCGCTGGAAAGAATCAAGAAACATAAAAAAAATAACGGAGCTGCCTTAACTCATCAGGAAGCCCACGCATTTATCAATCAGACCTCAGCCCTGTTACGGGCAAGCGGCTATGAAGTTATTCTGCCGGCTTGGTGCGAAACAAAGGAAGTACAACCCTTTAGTCTTGATGCGGAAGTTCTACCGCATAGCACAGACAACAGCGACGATTTTGATCTGGAGAAACGCTTTGACCTCAAATGGAAGGTTACCCTGGATGGCGAACCCATTACACCCGAAGAGCTGGAACAACTTTTAGAGGAACAATCTCCCTTAGTCTATTTCAGGGGGCGCTGGATTGAGATTGATATGAATCAGCTTCAGGAAGCTCTGAGAATATGGCAGAGAAAGCGAAAAGATACCCATACCGCCCGCGAAATCATGCAATTTGTCCTGGGTGGCATTCAGAATCCACACGGACTTGATATCCGTGAATTGACAGGCAAGGGTTGGATCGAGACCTTCCTCAAAACACTGAAGGGCGAGCAAAAATTTGAACACCTGAAACAACCGGAAGCATTTAAAGGCAAACTGCGCCCCTACCAGATGCGAGGCTTCAGCTGGCTCGTCTTCCTTAAAAACTGGGGGCTGGGAGCCTGCTTAGCAGATGATATGGGTCTCGGAAAAACCATTCAGGCGATTGCATTCATCCTGCATGAAAAAATCAAAGGCTGCTCACAAAAACCCATTCTGATTGTCGGGCCGACATCCATTCTAGGAAACTGGATGCATGAAATCAACCGGTTTGCCCCCTCATTAACCTGCGTTATGCATCACGGGCCAACCAGACTTCACAGCGATCAGTTAGCCCGGCAGGTTGAAAACAACGACATTATTATCACCAGCTATAACCTGCTGCACAAAGACTACAAAGATTTAAAACGCATTAAATGGTCAGGGTTTATTATTGATGAAGCCCAGAACATAAAGAATTCCCTGACCCTGCAAGCCCAGGCCGCCCGCGCCATCACAGCTGATTACCGGATTGCCCTTACAGGAACTCCCATGGAGAACAATGTGGGAGATATCTGGTCGCTGATGGACTTTTTGAATCCAGGCCTTCTCGGAACACGCAAATACTTCCGAAATTCATTCTTTAAACCAATCCAGTCGGGAAGTGACCTTAAATCTAAAAACCGATTGCGTAAGATTACATCGCCATTTATTCTGCGGCGGGTAAAAACCGACAAAGATATTATTCGTGACTTGCCCGAAAAGATTGAGAATAACATCTATTGTTCATTAACCATTGAACAAAATGCGCTCTATAAGGATATCACCGAAAGCTTTAACCGTGAGATTGAAGAACAAAGCGGCATCAAACGCCGAGGCGCCATACTGGCGGTCTTAACCCACTTAAAACAAGTCTGCAATCACCCAGCCAACTATCTTGGCAGAACCGGCTATCTGGAGAACCGCTCCGGCAAACTGGATCGCTTAGTGGAGATGCTTGAAGAGATCTTTATAAAAGGCGAAAGCGCTCTCATCTTTACGCAGTATGCCGAGATGGGCGCTCTCATTAAAGAGCATCTCTGCCAAACATTTGCCGTTGAGATGCCCTTCTTATATGGTGGCACCAGCAGGAAAAACCGCGATATAATGATCGATAACTTCCAGAAATCAACACAGCCATCTGCCTTTATTCTCTCCTTAAAAGCCGGCGGCACCGGATTAAATCTCACCAGGGCAAATCATGTTTTCCATTATGACCGCTGGTGGAATCCTGCGGTTGAAAATCAGGCTACCGACCGAGCTTTCAGAATCGGCCAAAAGAAAAATGTGATGGTTCATAAGTTCATTTGCGCCGGAACGCTGGAAGAACGAATCGATGCCCTGATGTCTAAGAAATCACTGCTGACCAATGAAATTATCAGCAGCAATGAAAAATTCCTCACAGAACTTTCTAACCAGAAACTGCGACAGCTACTGCAGCTTTCCAATGCCCCGGTAAAGGAAGGCGCAGATAATGAGTAAAAAAAGACACTACCTATTACGCAACCCCCTGGCAGTTCGCGGGGGAATTCGCGCTCAACACACAAACACAGGCCAGCTGAGAGTCTGGTGGAGCAGACGCTGGGTGGATATGATGGAACAGTTTCGTCTGGGGGCCCGACTTGGTCGTGGCAGAAATTATGCAGAAGGCGGTCAGGTTTCAGAGCTGATCGTTGAACAAGGCCAAGTCAAAGCCGTTGTCCAGGGTGTTCAGAAAGACCCTTATATCAGCACCATCAGCTTTAAAACATTAAAGTCAAAAGCAAAGAAAATAGTGATTAACGAGCTGAGACTCAACCCCGTACTGATTGCACGCATGCTGGTAGGTGATCTGCCTCTGCAGATCGAAAGTATCCTTTTAAAAGAGGGATGCCCTCTTTTCCCGGAAAAGGAGCGCGATCTGAAAAGTCGCTGTAATTGTCCTGACTGGGCCAATCCCTGCAAACACCTTGCCGCAGTTTATTATCTGCTCGGAGAAGAGATATCCAAGAACCCGATGCTGCTTTTGAAACTCAGAGGGATTACCCGCAAGGATATTTTCGAAAACTCAACTACAACTGATAAAGTAACTCCCCTTAGGCGGAAGCCTATTGTCCAGCAGACCAGCTTTTATGGAGAAAATCAGGAAGAGATCAATGATTTCGGCGAAGAAGAACATGCCGGCACAACCGCCCCCATGATTCATCGATTGGGATCACTTCCCTTCTGGCGCGGACAAGACCGTTTTATAGATACCCTTGAACATCTTTATGATAGATCCGCCCTGCGCGGCTGGAAAGTCTGGATTGGAGAGCCACTCGATGTACGCAGAGAAGATGAAAAGACCGTTATAAGAGGCGCCAGCCTGAGCTTACGCCACAAAAGAATGACGATTGATGCAACTATGATTTAAAGAGTTGAAAAAATAGCTACTAGATCCGTGCTACGCACGAACGGCAGAGCGCAGAGAGCATAGCGCATGGCGAAGAATCAGCGTTGCCAAACAACGCTATGCGCTATGCGCTATGCCCATAACGAAATGAACCCACCGACAACATGTTTTAACGACCATGTTTGTCTTGCCCTTCGTGGAAGGGCCAAATGAAAGGATACACAATGAAACACGTAATGATGGCAACCGCTGGGGCGGTTTTATTGACAACAACCCTGATAACACAGGCTGCAGACAACCAGATTTGCCCTGTTATGGAAAAAGAGGGATGGCAGTGCCTCTTTGACGGGAAAACACTCGAAGGCTGGACTGTAAAAAGCGGTTTTGCCACATATAAAGTTGAAGATGGCGCCATTGTCGGAACAACGGCTGAAGGCAGCGGCAACACCTTCTTGACATCCAACAGGACATTTAAAGATTTTGAGATCATATTTGATGTGAAACTGGATAACAATGAACTGAACTCAGGAATCCAGACCCGCTCAAAGCTCAAAGGTGATAAGTACGGTGGTCGTGTTTATGGTCCCCAGTGTGAGATCATGCTCAGTCCGGGACACTCAGGATTCATTTATGCAGAAGCAACCGGAAAAGGCTGGGCCTCCGAAGGCCCAAAGAAAAAGGGCGGCTCCCGTCATGAATTTGTCAAAAACGGCGAATGGAACAGCTACCGCATTATAGAAAAAGGACCGCACATCCAGACATGGATTAATGGAAACAAAGTTGAAGATTTCATGTATCCAAAAGACCTTCATGAAATGAACCCTGAAGGTTTCTTTGGACTGCAGGTTCACGGCATAAAAAAAGGTTCAGGTCCCTGGTCTGCACGCTGGAAGAACATTTATATTAAAGAGATTAAATAAATTGCTGCGTTAATATTCCTCGCTGAGGCGCAGAGAGCGCAGAGGTTTTTTTAACCCCTCGAATTCGAGGGGTTTAGAAACTGTGCAGTCATGAATAGCTTCGTGCTTACACCGAAAAAATGGATTAAAAAAATTTAAACGTCTGAGAGGAAGAAAAGAATAAATGGATCTTCTTGCTGCAATTAAAATAAAGCTCGATTCTGTTGATAATCAAGTGGAAAGTGCTTGGCGTTCAGACTGGGATGCACTATATGAAGAGATTCAACCCGGTGAGCGCCGAACAGTTCGTTCTGCCATTGATAAGTTCCCGGGACTTACAATGGTGATGCTCAGAACTAAAGCCGCCATGATGATGGATGCCGTTTTAGAAACCCTTGAGGATATACCAGTTTGCTTAAATGAAGACAAGATGAATATCTTGTGTGAGTACGTATTGAACTACTTTGATTTTGATAGGTATTTGCAACGGATAGATAATTTTATCGGTGCGATAGAAAGAAAATTTGGTCGAACAGGACGGACCTTTAAGAATGAAGAATGGAGAACAGACATTCCAAAATCATTATTCAGTTGTGGTGTGAAAAATACCATTCTCGATCTTAAAAAGACGATTAATGCAGATTTTACCATTATGACTTTAAAATTCAGCAATCCAAAACCAACAACTCAATCTAAGCTATCCACCGTTAATCAGGGTTTGGAACTTAAACCTAATTTTTGTGGAATAGGAATCAATCTGAACGCATTAATTGAAATGCTTTCACAAAGGTTGAAAAAGAAATAATCCGAAATTATGAATAGAAATGACGGTAAATATTTATTTAAAATAGCATTGGACTGTTTTTTGTGTTATGCAAAGAAGTATCGACTCCTCAATCTTGTTCTCAAATATTTTATTTATTGTGTTTTTTTAATATCTCCTTTTATGGTTCATGCATTTACTGAGGGTGATTATACATATATTGTTTCAAATGGCGAAGCAACTATAGTCTCACTCAATGAATATTACTATGGTTCTCTAATTATCCCTGAGTCATTGGGCGGTTATCCTGTAACTTGTATCGGTAGATATGCGTTTAATGTCGATGGAAACTGTAACATAACCGATATTACGATTCCTGAAACGATAACTGTTATTGAGGAATTTGCGTTTCACGGATGTAGCGGTTTGACTAACCTAACAATACCGAATAGCGTTACCAATATTGGAAATAGTGTATTTCTATGGTGTGATAAATTAGCCGAGATTAGCGTTGCTCCAGATAATCTTTTTTTCAGTAGTTTAAACGGTGTGTTGTACGATTATGATAAGTCTACTCTTTATTTTGTTCCAAAAACAATAGAAGGCAGTTTCACTATTCCAGATAGTGTCATTTATATAGACAATTCTGCATTGCGGAGCTGTGTTCAATTAACATCTGTTATTATTGGACCTAATCTTCTCTCTACAGTATGGTTTGAAACAGATGGCGAGTACTACTCTGAAATAGATGGTGATACTTTTCAAGGATGTGATAGCCTTTCTGAAATTATTGTTTCAGAGAATAATGAGCGTTATAGTAGTTTTGATGGTGTGTTGTTCAATAAAGACAAATCTTGTTTAATCAGATTTCCTCAGGCAAAAGCAGACAACGCAATTATCCCTGATGGAGTGGAGTATTTCGGAAGCTACTCTTTTGAATCCTGTTTTCAAATCCACGAATTAAATCTCCCTGACAGCGTTACTCGTATAGGCTGGGGAGCTTTTGGAAACTGTACTAACTTAACAACAGTTATGTTAGGTTCAGATATACACGAATATCAAAATTTTCATTATGTTTTTTCGGGTTGTACCATGTTGAATGAGATTGATGTCAGTCCAGATAACCTTCAACTCAGTAGTCAAGAAGGTGTGTTGTTTAATAAAGATGGAACTGATCTCATCTATTACCCTCAAGGTAAACAAGACAGTTATGTAATTCCTCAAGGTGTCATCTCTATTCATGATTCTGCTTTCAATTGGCTTACCACATTAACTACTATTGCTATGCCTGACAGCCTCACATCCATTGGTAATTCAGCTTTTAATTCTTGCAGGAATCTTTCAAATGTAACGATGGGGGCTAGTGTCTCTAACATTGGTAACTCAGCATTTGCATATTGCGACAATCTATCGGCCATTACCATACCTGAAAGTGTGAATGTTATTGGCAATGGAGCATTTCAATCATGCAATTCCCTGAGAGAAATTAATGTGGATGAAAACAACCATTCATTCATTGATTTAGATGGTGTCCTTTTTAACTATGATCAGACAGAGCTAATCCAGTATCCGGCAGGGCGACTGGCTACAGAATATAGTATTCCACAAGGCGTAACATCTATTGTTGACCGTGCGTTTGCTGATTGTGATTATCTGAATACATTATCTTCTCCCAACTCCATAGTTTACATTGGTAATTACGCTTTCTATGGGTGTTATTATTTATCTTCAGTTTTATTTGAGGGCTCTCCACCTGAATTAGGTGATTATACATTTATGAATTGTGGAGCTATAATTTATTACATTGAGGGATCCGCAGGCTGGGCAAACACATTCGGAGGCCGACCGACCGCTGTATATCCTTATACATTTACAATTGATAATGGACAAATTACAATTCAGACCTTTAATGATCCTGAATCAGGCATTCCAATTCCATCAGAAATATCAGGATACCCCGTTACTGCTATTGCAGATGCTGCATTTTATGGTTGCACCAATCTGGTTAGAGTGAGTATTCCAGATAGTGTCATTTCCATTGGGTTCGCAGCTTTTGCGGGATGTTCCAGTCTTGAAATCGTCACTCTCGGTACTAGCGTATCCGAGATAGGCAACTGGGCGTTTTTTGATTGTCCAAATCTCACCTCCGTTTATGCCAAAGGTAATGCCCCAGATTATGGATCATCCGTATTTTGTGGATCTCCCGCAACAATTTACTACATGCCCGATCATACAGGCTGGGGTGACACTTTCGCCGACTGTCCCGTTGTCTATCTTCCCTATACATACACTATTTTAAATGGAGAAGTCAAAATCGACTCGTATTCCGGTGATTTTGCAACAGTAGAGATTCCTTCTTATATTGAAGGCTATCCTGTTACAGAAATCGGACCAAGTGCATTTGAAGATTGTAATACTCTTATATCAATTACCATCCCGGACAGCGTTAATATCATCGGCGAAGCAGCTTTTTGTAACTGTCAAATGTTGAGTGATATTACATTTAAGACATCGCCATCTTGGCAGAGGAATTATATAAGTATAGGAGACTGGGCATTTGCAGGTTGTGATAGTCTTACCGTTTTGATTATTCCATACATTAATTCTATTGGTGATTTTGCCTTTGCGTTCTGTTCATCATTAACAGAAATATATTTTTCTTCTTATAATCCTCCTTCCGTAGGAGAAGAACCTTTTGCTTATACACCCGTTACGGTCTTTACAACCGACGGCGATTGGGGTGATACTTTCGCCGGTGTTCCTGTACAACAAACGCTCTACTCTTACTATTTTTATGATGATTCAGTAGTAATTACAGATTATCGAGGTAACAACATACATGTTTCTGTACCTTCTACTATTATCGATAAACCTGTAATAGCTATCACATATCAAGCATTTTTAAGGAATGAGATTATAACTGATATTACAATTCCATCTTCTGTGATATATATTGGCGAAAATGTTTTTGATTCCTGTACAGCCTTAACCAATGTTACTCTATCAGTAAACCTAGAAGAGATAGGCTCTGCGGCATTTGTCAATTGCAGCAAATTAATCTCTATAGATATTCCCGCGAGTACAACAAATATAGGTAACTTTGCTTTTGGGTTATGCTCAAGTCTGACAAACATATGTATTGATGCGGCAAACCCCCGCTACAGCAGTTTTGCTGGAGTTCTCTTTGATAAAATACAAAGCAACCTTATTCAATATCCAGAAGGCAAAGAAGGTCCCTTCACAATACCCCCAACTGTCAACACAATCAGTGATTGGGCATTCTATAATTGTTCTGGCTTAACCTCTGTTTTTATCGGATCTTCAGTCTCTTCAATAGGCGATAACGCATTTGGAAATTGCCACAGTTTAGTTCAGATTGATGTATCGGCTGAAAACATTTTTTACAGCAGTTTAGATGGTGTTTTATTCAATAAAGATCAAACTATTTTAATTACGTTCCCGTCTGAAATAACCGGTGTATATTCTGTTCCGCTAGGTGTTACGAATATCGATGATTATGCGTTTGCTTCTTGTTGCAATCTAACAAATGTTACTTTTTCATCTACTGTAAATTCAATAGGTGAATTTTCTTTCGCTGGTTGCAATGGGTTGACTTCAATATCCATCCCAGACAGCGTTTCTTTCATTGGTGATTGTGCTTTTAACTATTGTACCAATCTTATAGAAGTCATTTTTCCCTCAAATCTTAGCTCCATCGGAAACGGAACATTTGGCCAATGTTATAATCTTGCTTCGATACTCATACCCAGTGAAGTAACAAGTATCGGCGCAGATGCATTCTATTGTTGTAATAGCTTAACCTCCATAACCATTCCCAGCAGCGTTGTATCTATCGGAGACTGGGCATTTTGCGAGTGCACTAAATTAAGCTCTGTTCTTTGTCAAGGAACCCCTCCTGAACTGGTTGACTACTCTGGAGAAGCTGCTTCTTGGCCCGTATTATTTGAAAACACACCAGCAACGGTTTATTATCTTCCTGATAGTTCAGGCTGGGGAGAGAATTTTGTGGGTTGTCCAACATTGTGCTGGAATCCCGCTATCCTGCAAAATCAGAGTTTCGGATTCAAGTCAGGACAATTCGGGTTTAATGTTACGGGTAATGCAAACATTCCGATTAAAATAGAGGCTACCGATAATCTTAAATCTGAAAACTGGACATCTTTAATCAACACATCAATGGATGAAACAGGTAGTCTTGATTTTATTGATCACGAATCACTTAATAAAACAAAACAGTTCTACAGAATCATTTTCCCATAAAAGCAGAACCTATTATGCAAAAACAATTTTTTTTACTCACACTTCTTCTCACAATAAGCTCACTCGCCCGCACCTATGTTGTTGCTCCAGATGGAGATGACAATAATTCGGGTGAAGCAGATGCTCCGCTGAAAAGCATCAGCAAAGCGGCACAGCTGTTGAAAGAGGGTGACCAATGCGTTGTAAGGGGTGGTGATTATTACGAATGTATAAAACCGGCATCATCCGGGACAGAGTCACAACCTGTTGTTTTCAAAACAGCACCCGGAGAAAAGGTTATCATCTGGGGGACAGAGAAACTGACCGACTGGAAACAGGAGAGTAATGGTATATGGAGTGCTCCCATGAACTGGAATCTCGGAAAAAACAACCAGCTTTTTATCAATGGCAAACCCGGCAATGAAGCACGTTGGCCCAACCGCAAAACACTCGATCTACTCAATCCTGAAGGAGCGAAGGTGGATGTTGGCGGAGATGACTTTATTACCTGCAACTCCTTTCCCGCTGACTGGCCCGCCGATGCCTGGAAAGATGGCACTATCTGGTGCATGGCAAATAAGGCCTGGACCAGCTGGACTCTTCCTCTGAAAGAATATGATGCGCAAAGCAGAACAATTAAATTTGTAAAAATCACCCATAGTTCCATTAAGAAAAGCATGAACCCCGGGGGAAAAAGAGAGTCGCACTTTTTCCTGGTTGGCAGCAGAATTGGACTGGATTCACCCGGTGAGTGGCTCTATGATGCCGCAAAACAAAGAATGCTGTTGGTTACGCCTGAAGGAAAGGACCCCAATAAACTGCATATAACCGCAAAACGACGGATGAACGCCTTTGAAATAAAAAAGAAGGATTATCTGGTTCTTGAAGGGTTTGAAATTATCGGCGCATCCATTTCAATGCGGGGTTGCAATCACTGCACCTTAAAGAATCTGAAAGCCTCTTATGTAAGCCACACCCGCGGAGGAAATACACATTACAGCCTGAATGAGGATACAGGACTCTACATAAACGGAAACTATAATACCCTGCGCGATAGTGAGATCAGCTGGTCGGTCGGTGACGGAGTCAAAATCAGCGGACATCGCAATACACTTATCAACTGCTATGTTCACCACACTGATTATATGGGAGCATACGGCTGCGCTGTTAAAACCGGCGGCAGCGAGAATCTGATCAGCTGGTGTACAATGCATGATACCGGACGTGACTGCCTGCAGGCCGGAGGCCCGGCCAACATTGTTGAACATTGCAATATCTATCACATGGGACGCATGGCGCATGATCTGGGCGGGACATACAACTGTGGATCAGATGGAGGGGGTACGGAATTTCGCTATAACACAGTTCATGATAACAAAGCTCTCGGCCTGCCCATGGGAATCTATCTGGATAACTTTACAAAGAATTACTTTATTCACCATAATCTCTGCTGGAACATGGCCCATGATGCCGTACGTCTAAACAGACCCTCCACCTGGTGTGTGGTCTTCAACAATACCCTGCTTAGTTTCAGCGATAACTGGGGCCGCTGGAAAACCGACTGGATGTATGGATGTACGCTTGCTAATAATCTTCTCACAAAACATATTAAGGAACATCCACAGCTGAAGCTTTGCGCAAACTCAGTCAGACTCTCTGACGCAGACCTGAATGTTACCAATATGCGTACCACTGAGGTGGGTCTTGATAAAGGTGTTGTTATTGATGGAATCACTACAGGTTTTGCAGGCAATGCACCTGACCAGGGAGCTTTTGAAAAGGGAGTTCCTGCATGGAAAGCAGGTCACGATTTTGAGAATCCTCCAGACCCGAAGTACAAACTGACTGATACCTGTCTGCGCAACCTGGTTAAAAACGGGTGCTTTGATTTCAAGATTAACGGAAGCAACCTCAACCCATGGAACATTGTCGCGCCAGCCAAAGTCGGACTGGTTTATGGTCCGGGTGGAATAAGCAGCTGTTACACCGGACGAGTGAGTATAATAGGCGCGGCAGTTAAGATCAGTGGCGCTAGCGGAGGAATTTCCCAGGAGCTGAAGGGCTTTAAGGATGGTTTTGATTATGACCTCTCCTGTTGGGTAAAACATGATAAGGGCACTTCAGTTGAACTACACATCAAGGGCGCAAATAACGCAATGACAAGCTCTACTGACTCTAATGGATGGCAGCACCTCAATCTCTGCATCAAGGGAGATGCCGACATGATTGCCATCGTTGAAATTGTAAAAGGTGAAACCGGCTCAGCTTATATCGATGAGATAGGTTGCGTGGGCATTATCCCGCAAATCGGCATTGGACCACCCGGCTTTGCGCAAACAAAATGATTGCTTCGTATTTAATACCTCGCAGAGGCGCAGAGAGCGCCCAGGTCATTGTTATGAAATGTTTTATAATTGTGCTACGCTCATCAAAGATACTATATTATAGCTCACCCTATAAATTTTGCTAATTCTGTTATGCTGCCCTGACACACCGATATCGGAGATGGGTCAGAAACAGCGCAGCAATGACCTCTGCGCTCTCTGCGCCTCTGCGCCTCTGCGAGGAATAAAAATTATGCATGTGCTTTACATACAACCTGGCTCCGGCGGCAGTTTTTATTGTCAAAACTGCCTGCGAGATGTATCTGCCTGCAATGCTCTTAGAAAAAGCGGGCATGAAGTTACGATGCTGCCGTTATATCTTCCCGCAACAGCGGATGCCGCAGCTCCGGATGAGATCCCTGTTTTTTATAGTGCAGTCACTCTTTATCTGCGCCACAAATATCCATGGCTGCACAAGCTTCCACGCAGCTGGTTCAAACCTTTAGACAGCTGGCCCGTTCTTAAATTCGCTGCACGTTTTGCTGGTTCAACCTCAGCATCGGGGCTTGAAGATCTGACCCTTTCCATGCTGCGTGGCATGCAAGGGCACCAGGCGGAAGATCTTGCCATGCTGGCGGAGTGGGTGGAATCGCTACCGCAAGGGGACAAACCTGATCTCATCATTTTATCCAATGCGCTTTTAATGGGATTAGCCGAACGTTTGAAAACAGCAGCCAACGCTCCTGTAATCTGCTGGTTGCAGGATGAACATGTCTGGACCGATGCCATGCACACCTCTTTGAAAAATGCAGTTCTCAGAACCATGCGGGAAGAGGCGGGCCATGTTGATAGATTTATTTCCGTCAGCAGCTATTACCGAAGTGTTATGAGTACACAGCTGGAAATTGACAAATCAGCAATTGAGGTAATTTATCCGGGGATTGATATCACTGAGTACACTTTAGCCGATATAGATGCCCGTCCGCAGAAGATCGGGTTTCTTTCACGACTTTCAAAAGACGAAGGTTTTGATACCTTTGTAGATGCCTACATTGAACTGCGCGAAAACCCGGAATTTGATAATGTAAAGTTATCTGCCACCGGTGGACCATCACCAGATAAAAACTTTCTGAGGCAGCAGATGTGCAAGTTGAAAGAGGCCGGTCTGACAGCTGATGTGGATATATCTTTTGAGAGATTTGCCAAAGACCGTTACAGCTTTCTTGCGGAGTTAACACTGCTCTCAGTTCCAGGAGGCAGCAGCCCCGAGGCTCTGGGATACTATGCCCTTGAAGCAATGGCCTCCGGAGTTCCGGTTGTGCTTCCGGCTCACGGGGCTTTCCCTGAGTTTGTCTCTCCTGAAAAAGGAGGCATTCTATTTGCTTCCGCAGAGCCTCGGATTATTGCACAAACCTGGGCTGAACTGTTATCTTCCCCTGAAAGATTAAAAGCACTGTCGGCAAACGCCCGCGCGAATGCAGAAAGTGCTTTTAATGAGAGGATTGTCGCTGAAAAGATTACGAATCTTTTCATTTAATCTTTCTTTCAAAAACAAATGCTTTAATGAAGTATTATCAATGTGCCCCAATGGTTGTAACCGGTGAACCGTTCATTCTCAGCCTGCGTCATATAGGACGCTTTGATCCAGTCTGCACTGCGATGGACAGTTTCTAAGCGCACTTCATCAAGAGTACCGCTGAAGGTTTTTGTTGCATTGCTAGTGACTGCTGCATGACCGAAGATCAGTGCCTGTTCTGTCGGCAGATTCTGCGCAAGTGCATCGGGGATGGTTGTTACAGCCTGGCCATTGCCGTAGACCTGTACGCTCTGATCCGACGGGTCAGTAACAACAGCATAGTGTATCCATGAATCAGTCATTGGTGTCACCAGTGAAGCTGCAGCCGTATCAGCCACCTGCAATTTTCCATCCACATTATTAAGTGCGGCATATGACTGACCGCTCGTTCCTTTCAGGACAAAAGCCTGGTCCGCCACGGGATTCTGCTGTTTCACCCAGAAAGAAAACGTTTGCGGATCTGTTTCAGGTTGTGTACGTGACAATCCCATCTGAGAGGCGAGATTCCATACTGCGCCTTTTCCTGCAAATGCATCTTCTTCAACGGGATCAGATTGGCCTAGCAGAACGCTGCCATTCTGCGCAGTTGAAGCATCTGCAAGCAAGAGACGATCAATGCCGGTGAAGTGCCATACTCCATTAAACTCAGATGACCAGACATCAGCGTTTGATGTATCTACCGGAATCGCATAGCGCACTGAGAGGTAGGCTTCCACACGACGGCGCTCGGTATCGGAGAGTGCCCGGTTATAAACCAGAACTTCAGCAAGATCTCCATCAAGCGGCAGGTCAAGAGCGCTGTCCGCAGTACCGGCTCCAAAATAGAAGACACCATTTGCAGTACTGCCGTTTGGTCCCCAACCGGCATAATGAGATGAATCCTGGGTCAAATTTACACCGTTTATATAAAACCGGGATGCAATGCCATTACAGACCATGGTTGCGATCACCGGGATATTTGTTTGACATGGCAGAAGCTGTGAGACCGTGTCCTTGGATTGATATGTGGCACTACCGTTGGCAACGCCCAACCGGTTAACGCTGCCGGCACCCTGCAAAACAATCCGTTCACCGGAATTTGTTGCGCATGTGTTGTAAACCGTAATAATGGAGTAGATTCCCTCAATAGCACTTGCAAAGCTTTTCAGGCTGTCGTATTCTCCGCTAACTGCGTCAAACCGAAGTGCAGGTTTTCCGTTAAAAGAGCTACTGACAAGTTCAGGCATGCGATTACTGGCAGTCTGATATGCATGCATTGACCCTGAAACCTGATTTTCGCACTTTGACACATGTGGTGTTGAGCCGTGCAGCTCATCGGCAACCACATAATCGCCACGTATCCACTGCTGTAGACCAGCCGATGGTACGCGGTGGGCTGAGAGCGAATCATATTTGATTGCAAGATAGCGTTCTACCTGGCAGCGCTCTTCGTAGCTCAAAGCCCGGTCATAAGCGACAACCTCAAAGATGTGGCCTGACCACCCATTGCCGCTCTGTCCACCGGTGCCTAAGATGAGCGTGCCTGGACCGTGATGGTGTTCTACAGGCGAGTAGCCGAATCCGTTGAGTGTAAACTGAGTGTTCATTCCGTCACCGATCAGCGCAGCGACAAAGGGGGTGCCGTTCGGAGGCCGGATGTTCGTTGATGTGATCGAGTAGAAACCACTACCTCCAGCTCCGTTGGGAACGAAAGAGTAGAAGTTTCCAGCGGACCCATTCAGTTCGATGCCCCAGTTATAGTTGTTAGCACCTTGGATCACGCGATGCCACGTATACCCCGAATTGGTCCGGTATGTGGCCGCAACGAACACCGAATAGGTGCCGTTGCTTGTTCCCCAGCCCGTGGTCAAACCGTCTTTGTTGCTAACGCCGTCAAAACGCAACCCCGGTAAACCGTTGACTACCGCATTGGTCCAACAGGGCTGGTAATTGGAGTTGGCCTGCACAGCATCATGAGCATTACCAGACTGGTCGCTCCAGCGCGACACAAGTCCAGCGCTATTAGTTGCAAGCCCCGCCCCGGCATGCAGCCAGAGATCGCAATCCAGCAGGTCGGTCGGAACAAATGGATTTGCGTCAGCAGCCCATGCGGAATTTTTCCAATATGCTGTGATCTCCGTCTCTCGGGTAAGTTCAGGAATCCGTACCCAGATATGTGACTCGCCATTCGTATTCCACGTTTCAATTTCATGAGATAGAAGCATGCCTGTCGCATCCTTAAAGAGCAGGTCCACTCCCTCTTCTTCACAATCTGTATAGTGGAAGCGATTATTACCGCAGCCGTCCCACACTTTAATCAGCGCAGGAAAGTTAGTCAGGGTGGATGTGCCTTGATATCCCTTGAAGCTTATCCGCATAGAACGACCCCAGTCATCAGAATCCGGTGGCGGCATTTTGTGCAGAACAACCGTATTTCCCTCAATAGCAGCAATATATGTGCATGGGCCTGAGATCTCCCAGCCGGAGAGATCGGTTATCCCGGAAAGAGAGGTTGCTTCGATAATGCACAGGGTATCGGGACACTCCTCTGCGGAGGCAGCGATAATTTCGATCTTCATAAAGCCGGGAATTGGAGTAGCAGCGTTGATCTTAATAAAGTCGTTGATCTCGCTGTTGACCTGACAGATTAGGCTAACGCCATCCAGTCCGGCTTCGCTGTTGTAGGTGAGACAACCGATACCATCGTTCACCGATGGGTCTCCAGGTGAGATTGTAGCTCCCGGATATTGGAGGACTGAGTCAGTGGAAGAGACAACGCCCGTTCCCCCCAGTATTCCGCCCGGCATAACTACAACCCGTCCTGCGCCGGGGCATCCTGCAGCTGTACCATTGATCAATGCCGCACCGCCATCTTCGATGGTACAACTACCGGCAAATGTGCTTGTCTGCGTGAATGCCCATGTACCGCTCTGCACTTTCACATAGAGTGGATTCTGTCCACCGGGCGCATCGGCAAGTGTATTGTTAAGAATATTAACCGCGGAAGAAGTTGCTCTGAGATAAACAACAGCTGCTGCCCATCCACCCGATCTGCTGGCCCCCGACCATGCTCCGTTAAAAGTTATGCCTGCGTCGGAAGGGCTGGCATTCTCAATGGCGCAGTTTTTAACAAATTCGAAAGGGCGGTCGGTAGAAGCCGCTCCAGAGGCTGCTCGATCCTGAAGCGCCGCTCCAGACCGGACCTGCGAAGCCTTCTTCTGTTACGCCGTAACGTGCGGCCAGATACTCCTCAACCTGTTGCCTCTCGGTGAGAGTCAGGGCGCGGTCGTAGGCGATCACCTCAGAGATCTGCGCGTCCCCCTCGTCACTATAGCCGTCAGCACTGCCGATGCTTAGCCGACCTGGCGGGGTGTTCTTGGTTGAATCACCGGTGAGGTCAAAGCCGTTGACAAAAAAGCGCTGTTCGGTTGTGTTATTCACAGCGGAGAGTGTGTAGGTACGGTTAAACTGATAGGAGGAGTTGAGACGGGAGGGCATTCCGCTGACCTCGCCTATATGACCATGCATATAGAATGTGCCAGGTGTATAGGTGCCAAGGAACCAGTTCTTGTCGCGCGAGGCCAGAAGGCGGCGCCAGACGATGCCAAATTCGTTTGCGTCGAGCACCCGTGCCACGATATAGGTGGTACAGGCGTTGGTGAGCGGGGTTTCGGTCAGCAGTCTTGCGTTGTATGCGTTATTGAAGTCCCGCACATCGAAGTAGAGGGTCGGATGTCCGTTAGGTCCATCCTCCACATAAAGAGGCTGACGGTTCCCGTCGGTCTGATAGGCATGATTGCCGTTACCGGAGAGATCGTTCCACTGTGACACGCGACCTTCTATGGTATTTGTCTGTATATTGCCTGTTCCGGCCTGCAGCCACATCACGCAGTCAGTCAGGTTAGTTGGCTCAAAGGCATGGCCAGGCATAACCCATAAGACTAACGCCAAAAAGAAATACTGAATTCTTGTTTTCTGAATACACAACATATGACACTCCTTCTGATATACGGAATAATTTACAAATAATTACTACTATGCAAGTATACCCATCATGGAATATGTTGGTCAAGTCCCAAAACGGGAAGGTGATCAGTCGACAGTTTCCAGACTACAGTTAACAGTTACCCAAGAGTTCCCCCCTTACTTCACTCTTCATTGCCCAAAGAGCTCTCCCTGCGCCTCCAGGCGGGCAACCTCCGCCTCATACCACTCATCAATCTCAAATTCCTCACCGGCGGTGGCCTCGACGGCCAACTCATCACACCGATTGTTGAACTCATTATCTGCATGCCCTTTGACCCAGATAAATTTTACATCATGCTTTTGACACAGATCCAGCATCTTTAACCACAGGTCACGGTTCTTCTTCTTCCAGTTATTGGCTTTCCAGACCTGAACCCGCCCGTACTCCATAGATTCAACTACATATTTGGAATCGGAGTAAAGCTCAACAGCACAACGTTTTCTGAGTACAGAGAGACCGGCAATTGCAGCCATCAGTTCCATACGGTTGTTTGTAGTCTTTCGATATCCAGAGGAGAGCTCCTTTCGAAGCTCTCCTGAGATCAGGATCGTCCCTGTCCCTCCCGGACCTGGATTTCCTTTGCACGCTCCATCACTATATATCTCTACACTATCCATAAACCTTGGCTTTCATATTATACTGAGGGCGCATTTCAGTTACGTTGTGTATTCTCTTGTGTGAAATAAAATGGATTAAAGTAATGCAAGCTTCCAGCCGTGTCGGAGCGTAGCCCAGAGGGCGAAGACTGGCTTGCTCTCCGTACGATAAGCCAAGCTGGAAGCTTGGGTTACCTGAAATTGCACATCGTTGCGGGATTATAGCAAATTTCACACTTCAACGAAACTGACTTGTACCCATTACAATATTAAATGAACAATGATGGGTGACAACAGCGCTATTTTCTGCCAATATTTCTTTTCAGAAACATTAGTTTAATAATACTAGCGCCCCATTGGAACGTAGAGGCTTTAGGCTTTGGACTATAGGCTGTTGGCTGTTGGCTGAAAAGCGCTTGGCAATTGTTTGAAATTGTGATTTTCCTAAAGTCTAACCACCTAAAGCCTAACGGCCTGCATCCTACTTGTCAGGGCGTAGCCTTAGCGAAGACTGATGGGATGTCTGTGGTTTAATAAAAAAGGGTGTCCAGATGATACAAATCATAACAGTTCTGATCTTTTCAATGTTTGTTTTGACAACAAATGCCGTTAATTTAGTGAGCAATGCAAGTTTTGAAAAAAGCGAAAACGGCAAAACAGATCAGTGGAATTGGGTGCAAGGGCTGAAGTGTGATGCATCCTGCACTATTGACACAAATGTGGCTCGATCTGGAAACTCGTCAATCCGACTTCTAAACAACACCCCTCGCAAACCCCACACCTACGGAATACTCTCCCAGCGGATCAGGGTGAGTCCGAACAAACGTTATACGATCTCGTGTTATGTCAAAACAGAGGATGGAGGAATGGCCTGGATTGGCGGCGGGCGCAATTGGGAACATCGCTTTGGCCTCCCCCGCAAGACAACCGGCTGGCAGCGCGTTACGGGATCATTCACCACTAAGGGTGGCGAGGGTCAATTCACGCTGCGAATTGCAACAGAGAGCGTCACAAAAGGACTTTGGATTGATGACGTCATGCTTGAAGCCGGAGGGGTGGCAACCCCCTTCCTGTATGAACCGCCTCTGGCCGCCGGAGAGATCCGCTTAAAACTCTTTGATTTCAATCCCGGTGTAAATCTGATTCCAAACGCCTCGTTTGATCAGTGCACCCAAGGCTTTCCAGCCGAATGGGTATGGGAACAGCGTAATACCGATGCCCTGCTTTCCATTGAGAACGCTGGTGGACAAAAAGGCACGACCGCCCTCAGGATCAGTAACACTACTCCATTTGGAGCACATGTCTATTCAGCTCTGCGCATGGCCCATGAAGTGAAAGTCAAACCGCAGACCAGTTATACAATTACGGCCATGATCAAAACAGGAAAGGCCAGATCCGGCAGCTGGATAGGTGGTGGCAAAGGGTGGCATGTGCGCCGGGCCATTCCTGTTACCAATGGAGAGTGGATGCGTTTGTCACATACCTTTGTGACAGAGGAAGATGAAAGCGGTTTTATGCTGCGCATTATCACAGAACACCCGACGGAGGAGTTGTGGATCAATAATATATCCCTGCGAGAGGGCGTGCGACCGGTCCCAGCGGCCCTTGAAACAAATGATTTAGACAACAGCGTGGATCTTTTTCCCGCAGAAGATCCGGAGGTGCTTTATCAGGGCATTGCCATCAATACCCGCTGGGCCCCTCAGCGATGGCCTGTCAATTCCTGGGCTTTCTGCGGAGATGAATTCAAAGCTGAGGGAGTCATTACCCTGACTGATACCAATAAACCCGCTCAAATTGAAATTGTGATGGAAAATGAAAATGGCGAAGCTGTTCTCCGCCAGACTAGCGAAATAAAACCCGGAACACGAGCTTCCTTTGTTACGCTGCAGGTTGGCCTCAAAAAACCAGCACCGACAAAACTCTCTCTCTCAACCCGTCTGCTGCAAAATGACAAAGAGCTGGCCAAACACCGAAGTTGTTTTAATCTAGTCTCACCGGAAAGGGTTCAAAACAAACTGGAATCGGTTAAAACCTTACAGAGCTCTCTTCTGGAAAATGTCAGACAGCTGCAAACACGCGGCATAGATGCCGCCTCACGTGTAACAATGACCGTACTGAACTCCTTTGTTAGCTGGGTTGACTCAGATCTGAAAGATGAACAGATCGACCGTGCCTGGGATACGGTCAATTTGCTCCAACAGATGGCAACCCGGGAAATAGAACATAGCAACGCGATTCTTTCAGGAGAAAAAAGCGGCTTTTCAGTTCCCCGCTATGTAACAAACCCTCTGGAGATATCCCATGCCCAGACAATCGGCACACGTTGTTACCCCGATGGTCGAAAAGAACGCGGACCTCTGTTCTTTACCGGCTACGGCCATTTCAATCAGGTACGGCACGATGTGGAAAAGCTGCCCGGTTACGGCTGTAATTTTTTGCAGATCGAATTCGGGCCACGATCGGTGCTGCCTAATGAAACCGATTATGATGACCGTGCAATCAAAGATTTTCTGAAGGTGTGTGACCGTGCCGCCGCCGCTGATGTGGCTGTCAATCTGCTGCTGAGTCCACACTACTTTCCCAAATGGGCGCTGGATAAATGGCCGGAGTTGAAGGATTGCTCAGGCGGTTTCTTGAAATACTGCGTGCATGACCCCAACGCCCGGGCGGTGATTGAGCGTTCACTGCGTCATGTAATTCCAATGATCAAAGATCATCCGGCAATTCACTCACTCTGTCTCAGCAACGAACCGCTCTCGGTAGATCTGCAGCACTGCCGTATAGCCGCCAAAGCCTGGCCAAGCTGGCTGGAGCAACAACATGCTTCCATAGATATTTTAAATAAACGCTGGGAAACGAACTATGTTGATTTTGCCTCCATTCCTGTTCCGCCTCCCGAGATCAAGGCAACACCAGCCTCTCTGGATTTCATCCGCTTTAATCAGAAGAGCTTTGCGGAATTCCACAGCTGGATGGCCGATGTCATTCACTCAATGGCTCCTGATATGCCGGTGCATGCCAAGATTATGATGGGAGCTCACTTTCAGAAAAACCTGCATGGCTTCTGGAGTATCTCACCTGAACTCTTTGCAGAGCTGAGCCAGTACAACGGCAATGATGCCTACAATATGTATTCACAGAATAATGCACTCTGGAACAATGGCTGGCAGCACTGCCAGGCAGGATACGACTTTCAGCGCAGCATGGCGGACCGGCCGGTATTCAACTCAGAGAATCATGTGATCATTGACCGAGACCACGATGTGATTCCTCCGGAACACATTTATTCGGTCCTGTGGCAGAATGCCATTCACGGACAGA
This sequence comes from Kiritimatiellia bacterium, assembly GCA_027858965.1. Classification (GTDB taxonomy): domain Bacteria; phylum Verrucomicrobiota; class Kiritimatiellia; order RFP12; family UBA1067; genus M55B167. Next base: position 3,061 of record JAQIBS010000137.1, on the reverse strand, counting down.
GCTCAACCACATTCTGGGTCTGGGAGCGTACGAACAGCCACAACAGCGGACTGAGCGGTTCCATCCTGCACCGCCCCGACTGTGTGGAGGCAGTTGGACGCTGCAACCTTGATTTAAACCGTCTGGCAAATGAGGTCGCCGCTATTCAGAATTCGCCTCCGGCAATCTCGCTGCTCTGGAGCCCATCGACGATGATTCTCGGCAACGAGCACGACCATCATCTGAAGACAATCTATGAGGCAGCCAATTTTCTGGGGCAGCCGCTGGGATTTATAACTGAACGCAAGCTGGCCGAGCTGGCCCGTACCGGCAAAATGCCGCGTCCGCTTGATTCAACGAAGGTCCTGATTCTTCCGGGTGTGACCCATCTACCCGATGAGGCCCGAGCTGGGCTGGATAAACTGCGTTCCGCGGGTGTGCGTATTGTTGTGTATGGAGAAGCTGCAACAAAAAACGATTATAATGAGCCACGCACACCGGGCGATTTCGAAGTATTGCCGGCTGCAGTTGATTCCGCCAGCCTTTTCACAGAGCTGACAAAGAGAGTCACGGCTTGGAAACTGCCTCCCGCTCTTCAGCTGGTTGACACAGAGGGGAAACCAATGTTCGGTGTTGAGATCCGCTCTGCTATCTATAACGGCAACCGCGTGGCATCAATCTGCAACCATTTGCGCAAATCTGAAACGGTCTCTCTTGCTGGAGTTAAAGACAGTATCAATTTGATCACAGGCGAAACGCTAGGATCATCATTTGTGGTTGAACCAATGGCACCAATGCTGGTACAAGTAAACTAAAGCTGCTTTACGCCGCAACCAACATGTTTCGCCGTAGCCTTGGCGTAGAAGGAACTAAACTAAAGTGATTTACAAAGAGAGTATTGGTATACTTAACACAAAGTTCCCCCTAGCCGCTAACCCTCTAGGCCCTAAACTCCCTAACCCCTAAAAACAACCATGAATATAAAAAGCACAACCTGTTTTAATCAGCGTAATGGCAAACCCTTGAGCGAATACAGTTCAGAGGTTGAAGCGGAAGGTGCCGCTATCTACGTCAACTCGCAGCACCGAACTAACCTGGCTCCCTATCAATGCAGTCGCTGCGGACAATGGCATCTCTCACCAAAAAACAGACAGACACCCAGCAGAGCATGCAATATCTGCACCGACACTTTTGGTTCCGCCAAAGAACTTTATGAAACCAGAGAGGCCGCTCAGAAACGCGCCAGAATTATCCGTAAAGAGAAGGGTGTGAAACTCTCAGTCTATCAGTGTCCCTATAACAATGGATGGCATCTGACAAAACGCGGATAACCAACTCAGTTGCTTTCAGCCGCAACCAAAGTGTAGTCATCGCTCTATGAGCGACATCATACCGTACATGGACTATCAGGATATACAGGATTTTGTTACTACGCTGCTTTTTCTGATACGAATCCAGCTATAAACAACTGTAACTTAGGAGCCTGCTCTGCTTCCTGAAATAAATTGGAACACAAGATACTATGCAAAAATTAACAAAAACGCTTTTATGCGCAGCTCTCCTGTTCAATCTTGGCCATACGCTTGCCGCAGATAAAAAACCACCTGTGAATTGCAGGTATCAAACAGAGGCAGTATTGGATGTTGCAAAGGTCATCTCGGCATTTCCAGTCGGATTCTGTCTGCTCACAGAGGGCCAGCATCAATACGCGGCCTACTTCGATAGCGACCATAACATGACCGTCGCATCACGCATGCTTGACTCAGATAAATGGCAGTTTCAAATACTCCCATCTAAAATCGGATGGGACGGCCATAACTACGTTACCATGGCGGTTGATGATAATGGATACCTGCATCTGGCAGGCAACATGCACTGCGTTCCCTTAATCTACTTTCGTAGCTCCAAACCGCATGATATCACCACCTTCGAAAGAGTCAAAAGCATGACAGGTGAGAATGAGGGCCGCTGCACCTATCCGCAGTTTATGCGCGGCGCAGGCAACTCCCTGATATTTCATTATCGCGATGGCAGCAGTGGCAAAGGCAATGAGATCTATAATGTTTACAACCATCAATTCAGACACTGGAAACGTCTGCTCGACAAACCGCTTACCGATGGCCGCGGCAAAATGAATGCCTATATGACCGGGCCCACACTAGGCCCTGACGGATGGTTTCATCTGGGATGGGTCTGGCGCAACACATTTGAATGCGAAACCAACCATGATCCATCTTATGCCCGCAGCCGGGACCTGATCCATTGGGAGACTATCAATGGAAAACCGCTCCCGCTTCCCATTACCATAGATAGCCAGGGAACCCTGATTGACCCGGTTCCGGAAAAAGGGGGCATAATCAACGGAGCTCTCAAAATCGGATTTGACAGCAGCAACACTGCGATTGCCACATATCACAAATTTGATACGAATGGCAATACCCAGGCATACGCGGCTCGCTTTAAAAACGGACAATGGGATATTCAGCAACTGACAAACTGGGACTATCGCTGGGAGTTTGCCGGCGGCGGATCCATCAACTTTGATATCAGACTCTCCGCCATCGAGCAACATGGTCCAGGCCAGCTGGCCCTGCCTTACAGCCACAGCAAATATGGCAGTGGTCTTCTGATAATCGATGAACTAACACTGCAGCCCATCGGCAAAGAAAAAAGGCCCCGCGTCTACCCCTCCGAGATTGGAAAGGTCACATCTGATTTTCCAAAGATGCAGACGAGAACATGCTTTGACAAGGGCATCACTGAAGACCCGACAACCCGCTACATGTTACGCTGGGAAAGTCTGCCGCGAAACCGCGACCGCAAACCCGCAGGAGCTCTTCCTGAACCGGTCATGCTTAAACTCTACAAACTTGTTTTAGATACCCCCCCCGAATAGTCTGCCACAACCATCCTGCAGTCGTCAGTCGTCAGTTAGCCGTTAATCCTTCATCTCGACTTGTCCCGCCGGAGCCTTGGCGCAAGAGGAAGCGCAGCGAAGCCCCTAACCCCGATCCGATGGACTCTAACCTCCATAACCCCTTGAGAACACTCACTTTTCTCATTGATATGATACAACAACATT
>JAQIBS010000123.1 GCA_027858965.1 Kiritimatiellia bacterium | reverse complement strand
TCATTCCATTCTTCGATGAACTGGTTCATGGGCATTAGAAATGCCGCTGCAAATATATCAGCTTCATGTTCCTGTTGTTCATACTCATTGCTGTAATCAGTGCCATAAGTATGCCTGTGCAGGATCAGGTGTCCCAGTTCATGGGCAATGGAGAATATCTGTCGTTCAACCGATATCGATTTGCCGGTATTAATAACCATAGCCGGTCCTCCATCAGCTTCACCGATGGATAGTCCGAACAGGTTAGAAAGGTTGAAATCGCAAAGCTGGATCTTAACACCTGCTTTCTCTAATAGTTCACAGATGTCGGGTACACAGTCGCATTTAATGTCTCTGCCCAGCAATTCTATACGTGCCTTAGCAGCGGCGGAAACAGGATCGGTTCCTTTTTTTGCAGGTTTAAGATAGGAAGGTTGTTTAGCTCCTAATAATTCTTCCATAGCATTGAAGTCCTGAAGCCAATTGGCTGAACGAACAACTAACTGGTCGCCCTGTGCTCTTTCCTGTTCACTCATTTGGGCATTGGCTCTGTAGCGGAGTGAGTTTAGCTGAGGTACAGGGGCTAGCAAGTCCATTGCAGAGGCGTTGAGTACTTTGGCTAATGCATGCAGAGTGTTTTCCCGCGGTTCAGCATCGCCTTTTTCAAGATTACGGTAGGCAACCCGGCTTATACCGGCAGATTCCGCAACCTTCTGTTGAGTCAAGCCGCTCAACTTGCGTAATCGCATCAAGTTTATAGATAGTTCCTTCATTGTTTGCTCCTTAATTTCAATATTATGATTTCATAACTTATCAAAAGAGTCAACTATATAAAAAAGATAAGTTATGCCTTGGCAACTATTGTAATTGTATGGCAGGGGCATTTTGATGATTACCTAAATCCTGCTAGAAATTTTCTTAACTTCGCCGTGCGGTTGTTGTTGCGCCGGGTGGGGCAATTGGCCTACAGATTGGGTTAATCCTCCATCTAAACTGCTAGATTACAGCTGGTATGACCTCAGGCTGAAGTTGTCGAGTAAAGTAACCCAAGCTTCCAGCTTGGCTTATTGTTGAGGCAAGCAGGATGCTTGCATTACTTTTTCAGGTTGATAAATTGCTAAATCCGCCGAAGGCTATGGAGTGCGGTGACCGTGTCACCGCTTTTAACAGGCCGACCTTGTCGGCCTGACGTGCGACATGGTCGCACGTTCAAGAGCGCAAACAGGTTTGCGCACTCCAGAGCGCTTCGCGCCTTGCGGGGGCTACGGATGCGACTTGTCGGGATGCTAGAGATTAAACTTGATGAACACATGATTTTTTACAGTTGTTTTATATAGTCCTGTGCTTATTCCGCAAATTTATCAATGAGTCATATGCATTAAGGTGTTCTTCAGCGGCAACTTGAGCTTCTGCATCCTCCTGTTGTTCATAAATATATAATATTCAAAATTAATGAACATGCGTAATAATGAACACTATGAAGTAGCTTTATATTTGTATATGTATTTATATAAGTGACTTATGGATATATCAGCTTGTGGTTTCGAGAGCTATAGTGTAAATATATATTTACACAGCGATTGAAGGTCAAGGAGGTTGCAAATGAACTGGAGAGGTAAAAAACTTAATGTGCTCTGTGAGAAAGCCGGTTTTTCTCCAAGCGCTCTTGCCGAACGCATGGGGGTTAGCCGTCCCACGGTGTATAGCTGGTTTTCCGGTCGGGATCCGCGCGGTTCACAACTGCTGCGTTTAAGTGAGTTGCTGCGGGTTGAGCCTCAGGAGCTGTATGACAGGGAAACCGGGAATCTAAAGCGTGATGATATTGGAAGCAAGTTGGCGAGCGGTAATCCCACGAGGGGAACGGGAAGGTTGTCTAAATTTCTGAAAACAATTTTCGTGTATTTTTGTGATTTTCGTGGTTAACTTACTCATAGCTACTAGAGAATCTAAAGAAAAGAGAGTTTTTATGTTTACGTGCAATTATTATCGTTATCAGCGAGAGCGGATAAGCTGTATATGTCTTCTTCTGGTTTTGTCTGTAGGGTTCCTTCAGGCACGCGAACCGGTCTGGGTTTTCAACAACGGCCCGGATGCAAAGTTGATTTCAATAGGACAGGGACAACTCTATCACGAGGTCGGTTTGACCAAGCTGGTTTCAACCGGAACCGATTTGACTCTGACTCTGCCGATGGATGCAGACGATGCCTTTTCCGCTGCAGAAAGGCCGTTCTTTGCAGTACGTTATAAATATAAAACCGAAATTAAAACGGCAGGCTTGTTTTTCACGACCGACACGTTGACGCGTCTTTCGGACAAAAGCTACTCCGTCTTTCCTGTGATCGGCGACAACACCTGGCGGGCCGCAATCGTTGATATGCGAACCTTCAAACATGGAAACTGGAACGGCTCAATCACCTCATTCCGTTTTGATCCAACCAATCCGAGCAATACAGATTCCAGCTACCAGGTCTCCCGACTCGGGTTTTTTGCTTCTAAAGCTGAGGCTCAACGTTTTATTGATGCCGCCGTTGATAAACCGGATTACTCGAAGTCCACAGAGTTTGCCGCTCCGTTTCAGCGGGTGCTGGTGCCCGGAGGTTCTCTGTTTGATGGCTATAACCGGACTGACTTCATGCTCAGGGCAACAGCTATCGACAATTCCTCTGAAACAACGATTGTCCGTTTTCAGGGGAAGGGCGACACCGACAAGGAAGTTGTAATTCCGCTTAGCGATACGAACAGACGCGGGTTCACCTGGCTCATTGCGAGAAAACCGGGTGAGTACAGCCTCGCTAATTGTGTGTTGCAGCTGGATGACATTTCGGATCAGACACCGGAGGTGCAAACGGCAATCCGATTTGTGGTTGCGAGGGAACTGCTCGGCGAAGTTGAGCCGCGTCAGTTCCGACCGAAGGCACCGGTCGCTGATGCCACGTGGAACGCCGCACTTGAAACGCTAGAAGGATACGGGATTGATCTGAAGAAAACGCCTAAGCTGGCAACCCGTGCTGCCGCAGCTGTTGTGTTGAAAAAGGCGATTCAGACTGTTCTGGGAAGCGTGGCCGAAAGCCCGTATACAAACGCGTATCTTACTCGTGACCGGATCAGGATTGGAGCATGGGTCAATCCTCGCAGGGATGCAATTGGTGAGGATTTTGTCAAAACCTACAGCTCCGGTGGCTTTGACTGGATCATCGCTCACGGGCATCTGGGCGGTTCAGAGAAGCAGATGTTGTTGAGAGAGTGCGATAAATATGGCGTTGAAGTGATTCTCAACGATGGTGCCTACCGAAACCCGGTTGAGGCAACTGCTGAGTATTTTGACCATCCCTGTTTTGCCGGAACCTATATCACTGATGAACCGGGAACCGAGCAGTACGACAAGTTGGCCGACATCTGCAACAGGTATTACAAGGAGACCAATGGCAAGCTGCCTTATATTAATCTGCTTCCTATGTATGCCAATGCAGCGCAACTGAAATATGGTGCCTCGGCAGCTGCGATTGAATACTATGATCCCGACCCTGAGCTGTTCAAAAAATACTGCGATTCATTCTGCCAGAAATTCGATCCATCCTATATCTGCACCGACATCTATCCGCTCAACTGGAAAGAGGGTAAACGCCAGACCTATAAGGGTTATTGCGAATCCATCAACGTCATTGCCGACTCGGCCCGGCGTCATGAAAAAGACTTCTGGTGCTGCATCCAGACCTTTGCCTGGACCAAGGGTAAGCGGGTACCGACTGAGGCAGAGTTTCGCTGGCAGTCTTACACCATGCTCTCATTCGGGTGCAAGGGGTTGCTTTGCTGGACATACGCGGGATATAAACCGGAATTTCCATCGCTCATTACCGTTGATGGAAAACGCACCCGCAGCTGGTATGATGCTGCAACAGTCTTTAAAGAAGTCCGCAATATATCCGATGCCTTCGTGCTTTATAAAAATATCGGTGCCTTTACCCATGGCTGTACTGACGACACACCTTATCTCAAATTCAGCAATCCACTCAAATCATTTCCTGCTATTAAAGAGATTCAATGCGACGATCCGCTGCTGGTCGGTTGTTTTGAAGAAAAAGACGGCAAAGGATCAGCATTCACCCTCGTCAATATGAGCGAGCTGGAAGAGGTCAAGACCGTGCAGGTGAAATTGAGAATCAAAGGCTCCTCTGTCACAGCCTGGCCGCGTGGCCAACTCACAAAACTCTCACCCAATTCCGACGGCTTCTATCACCTGACCCTCGCCTCAGGCGAAGGGGTGTTTGTCGAAGTGGGGGAGTAGATAAGGAATCCGGATAAAAAGCTAAATTTAGAGTTTGGAACTACGAACCTGAACCGTACTGTTTAGATGATATTTTTACACGAATCACATGTCGCCCGCTAGTACCGCGTGGGTGCAAGTCACTTCCGTTGATTAAGTGAATTTTGCTATAATTGTTACATTCAGTCATTATTCAAGGTAACCCAAGCATCCTGCTTGGCTAATTTTTTGAGGCAAGCAGGATGCTTGCACTACTTTTCTTTGCATTAATTTACCTTACCAGGAAATTCAACGGAACTGAAATGCACCCGTACCGCGTTCAGGCCTCAGATTCCGATTGCTTCATGTTGTCTGAAATGACATACTAAAAGTGTGAGATGGAACTATGGTTACTTTACATCCGAAATATATATTTGAAAAAAAAGAGCGCAAAGCAGTACTGTTGCCTATTTTCGACTGGGAGCGGATTATGGATGAGCTTGAGGAACTTGATGATATTCGTGCCTATGATGAGGCTAAATCCGGTTCTCAGGAAAGCATTCCGTTCCAGCAGGCTGTCTGTGAGATTCAAGAAGGATATGGTGAATGACTTACGCAGTGGATATACTGCGTACAGCACAGAAACAGCTTGCAAAGCTTGATAGACAGGCTCAGGTACGAATAAATGACGCAATCAATAAACTTGCGTTTGACCCACGCCCTGCTTCTTGTAAGAAACTCTCCGGCCGTCCAGCTTGGCGGATTCGTGTTGGTTCGTATCGGATAATATATGAAATTCATGACAGTAAGCTTCTTGTGCTTGTTGTTAGCATCGGGGATCGAAAAAACATCTATAGGTGAATAAGAATAACCCGACCGGTTCAAACATAATCGTCTGGTCTCGCGGCCAACGCATAAAACTCACGCCTAATCCCGACGGATTCTATCAGCTAACCCTTACACCAGGCGAAGGCGTCTTCGTTGAAGAGGGGGAGTAATAGGGGGTGAGTGGCAGGTGGCAGGTGGCAAGTGCGGAAAAGTAACGCCGGAACTTCCATCGCTGCCTACGGCTATGCCGGACAAGCAGGGACGCACGACCGTGGGTCCGGCAGTAGCGTAGCTGTCAAGTGAACTTCTTTTCAAGAATGCTTTCCACTGTATTTCCTTATTTTTGTCATTGATGAATTCTTCAGTGAGTACGAACTGTTGGTCATAAATTGACGCATTTATTAACAAAACATGCCTTATGTCAACAAATGGGTGTATTTTGTCAAGTGTGTCGTATTAGAGTCTCTCTTTGTTCTCAGCACTCAGCACTCAGCATTCAGCATTTATCACTCACAACTCGCCGAAGGCGCTCACGTGCGCATTTTAGAACTTCCCGCTCTCTCTTATCTCTCAACTAACTAACTATCGAACTAATGAAATAAAGCACTTCTTCTAATCTGCTCTTGTGTTCCTAGTCCTGCTTTTGTAAACTTCAATAAGTCGGAGAGTTTATTTAATGTTGAATTTTGTGATGATGGGGGAAGCTGGGGATTATTCTGTTAGTTTGTCGTCCGTTGAATTTCTTGCTGATCAAAATAAATCGAAAAAACATTTTTGGAAATGTAGGGAATGAATTCTGTGTAAAGTGTAAACACGACCCCTATAGCCCCTATTTTATTTCAGCATCCAGTATTTTCAGTATATATTCACAGGAATAAGAACTCGCCATCTCTCGTATATCCCGACCAATTAAAGTTGCAGACGCAAGTGCTCATGATATCCCCTCTGTGCGGCTTCTCATACCATCACGAAATGGGTGTACAAGTAACAGCTCTGCATGGATTTCCGCTAGTATTTGTGAAACTTTCTGGATAGAGCCTTTCTTGCATGGGGTTAAACGATATAGAAAATCTTTTTCAAAAATGGCCATATTATTTTCTGTAAGATATGCCGGTGGCCAACGGAAACCAGCCTTTGATAACGCAAGCATCCTGCTTGCTTAATGGATAAGAAATATACTATGCTGATTGTGTGAAACAGTGCATAATAATTGCAGGACCAAATGGCGCAGGGAAAACTACTTTTGCAAATAGTTTTCTGCCGTTTGAGGCGAAAACTCTCGCGTTTATGAATGCAGACCTTATTGCTCAAGGGTTGTCTCCATTCGCACCTGAAAAGGTTGCAGTAGAGGCCTCAAAAATTTTGATTCTCCGTATTAAGGAATTGTGTCGTGTTAATGAATCTTTTGCTCTGGAAAGTACTTTGAGCGGCAAGGCTCATTTGCGACTGATTTCGAAATTGCGAAAGCAGGGATACTTTGTTAGCCTTCATTTTCTCAAGCTTGCTTCTGTCGAACTGGCTATAGAACGAGTAAAGACTCGGGTAATGGATGGCGGTCATAATATTCCTGAAGATGTCATTCGCCGAAGATATAAGAGAGGCTTGATTAATTTGCCTGAATACAAGTGTGCCGTAAACAAATGGAAGATATGGGATACTTCCTCAGGAAAACCGGAGCTGATTGATGAAAACTGAAGATGATATTATCAGTACAGAGTTGACAGAGAAAGCCTTAAGGCGTGCTGCAAAAGGTGTTTTGGGCGAAGCTGTTCAGAAAGAAAGAAAAATTCCCCTGTGGGATGGCTCTAAAGTTGTGTGGAAAGTGCCACGTGAGGAATTGGCGGATTTGTGTGCCAAAGATGAGTGTGAACCTTATACGACTGAGAAATAGATTTTATCTGAGTTCAATGATTGAGATATCAAACAGGTGTTCGGCCACAATCCGCAATACTTTCGTTCTTTCGACGGAAATGTAGTCGATCAGAACGTTTGCATCGCTGATTACTGCGGGCACACGATCTGTCTTGCTCATGAAACAACCCTCCAGGATCTTAGTCTGTT
>JAQIBS010000120.1 GCA_027858965.1 Kiritimatiellia bacterium | reverse complement strand
TCATTCCATTCTTCGATGAACTGGTTCATGGGCATTAGAAATGCCGCTGCAAATATATCAGCTTCATGTTCCTGTTGTTCATACTCATTGCTGTAATCAGTGCCATAAGTATGCCTGTGTAAGATCAGGTGTCCCAGTTCATGGGCAATGGAGAATATCTTTCGTTCAACCGATATCGATTTGCCGGTATTAATAACCATAGCCGGTCCTCCATCAGCTTCACCGATGGATAGTCCGAACAGATTTGAAAAACTGAAATCGCAAAGTTGTATCTTAACACCTGCTAGAATTTGTCTTAATTTCACCGTGCGGTTGTTGTTGCGCCGGGTGGGGCACCCGGCCTACAGATTAGGTTAATCCACCATCTAAACTGCTAGATTACGAAAAAAAGAAAGTGTGTGGATATTTTAGCGAGTAAATTAGAACTGTTGACATAAGTATCCATTTGGATACATAATTCCGATATGGCAGAGCATATAACAAAATTTGATGTATCTGATTATCTTACAGATGAAGATTCAATTGCAGAATATCTGAATGCAATCCTGGCTGAGAATGATCAGGATCTTTTGCTGTCGGCTATAGGAGATATTGCTAAAGCTAGGGGGATGAAGCAGATTGCAGAGGCGTCGGGTCTCGGACGTGAAAGTCTTTATAAAGCCCTTGCTCCTGGAGCCAAACCCCGCTTTGAGACTGTGATCAAGGTCTTAAATGTATTGGGTGTGAATTTAACCCTGTCTCCTGCAAAACACCCCGCATAAATATGAGTAATGGAATTACATATTAACATGGAGCGCATTGGGTCGTGGTTGGACATTGATGGCGATGTTTAACAGGTGTTACTCCGTTTTTAGCCCATCATCCCTGCTTTTAAACATGTGAGAATAGTTCTGGCTCGGGTGAAATTACCTTTGCAAAGCTCATTCATTATTAATGAACAAGCACAAAAAGTGAACAGATGGCGGTGGTTCAGCGGGAGGCGAGCCGTGACTCGCAGTCAATTAGTTGGTGATTGTGAGAGGGGATGAATATGAGCGGGGCAGGTTGGGGCATCACCTATCCGTCATTTTCGTATTACTATCATTCATTTTCTTGTTTTTTGTGTACGTTTCTACCCGCGAATCTCCGCGAATAGATACGGGTATTTTATCCCCGTTTCGCGGGGTCGTTGATCACTTAAAATTCCCGTATCTGACAATTTGTAAATACCTCATAAGCTTCTGCGATTAGAGTTTTTAGCGATCAGCGTTTAAAAAACTCTAACCGCAATAGAGATTCGCGTAGATTCGCGGGTTATAAACTATTTATTGATAATTTGGTCGCGGCTATGTGCGCTACGTTTTTCGTGGTTCAAAATTATAAACCAGGCGCTTCAAGGAACTCGACCTGCCATGGTTGCAGTTTCACCTGATGCTGCTTGCCATGCCAGGTGAGCTGGCCTGTTTGTGGCTGGTCTGTGATGTTGACCATAAGCACCGCTTCCTGTCCGTCGGGGGCACGGAATGCATTGTGGATGATTGAGGGGAATGTTTTTTCAACTTCCACGGGCTGCCAGCGGGAAATGCCACGGGATTTCACCCAGAAGCTCAGGCGGTATGTTTTGCCGATTGAAAGCTGTTTTCCATCCACAGGAAAGACCTGCTTGATATTGGCCAGATCAGTCGGTGTGGTGTTTGCCAGACGGATAGCGTGTTTGCCGGAGTGTACCTCTTTTGTTTCGCGCTGAACAATTCCGGTTAATTTCTTTCCTGCGTACTCTTTGATGTGTGACCAATTAGGAGAAGAGGCTACGCTATCCGGCCACTCTTCAAATCCGGGATTCTTTATCAGGTTTTTCGCACTGCCGACTTCTGTCAGTTCGAAGTCGTCGAAAAAGAGTTCTCCTTTCTGGCGAAGTGCCATCGGAACATGGAATTCTGTTGTGCCGGAGGTAACCGTCATTTCAAGACTCTTGTGTTCCCACTCACCCTCGTCGGAGTTGATTGTCAAGGGGCAGCTGGTGCTTCCGGTTGTGATATGCCGGCCATTGTCCTTCCTGAGTGTGTAAAGCTGGAACTTGAGCGAGGCGGCTTTGTTCTTGGATACGGTCACACTCGTTGATCCTGTTTTCATCTGCGGGGGATGAAGCATGGTTCCTTGCATGACATACTTGCCTGCCCCTCGCTGCATATGTTCGGCCCACTGACGAACCATCTGGAATACGGCATTTCCGGGGCGTACGATTTCCTCTGCCTTTCCATCGGCATTGATTCGCTCGAATACAAAATCATCGAAAGCGACCTTGCCAATATCATTCAGGCTCAGCGAAATACGCAGTGATTTGCAACCTTCCGGAATTGTGAACGAAAGATGCCGGTCCTGCCAGGCTGTGTTTGCTTTGAGATCACTCGTCCAACCCTTCAGCTCCTTCCACTCCCACCAGTTGGGACTGGTCATTGCGGAGAGGGTTGCGCTTGCACTTCCCTTCATCTCTTCTGATGCCAGGCGCAACCGTAACCGGTAGCTCTCGCCAAGTTTCAGCGTACTACCGTCAACAGGGATACACTGGTAGGCCATTGTGGTTTCGTCTGTTTCTTTGTTCTCAATCCACAATGCATTCCCCTTGCTCTTTGGTGCACCCGGCCCCGGACGTACTTCACTTCTTCCTGTGGTTTTGTTTCGCCATACCTTCCAGCCGGCCGGCGTTTCCGACCACTCTTCAAAATTGCCATTGCGGATGGCCGGTGTGCCGGGGAACTCAATCTGATCAACTTTGAATCCGGGAATCTCACCGCTCACAATCGCCTGCCCCAGTATGATGGCAACAGGTTCGGTGTGGGTTGGTATGTAGAACACAGGGACGTATTCGTTGTAGAGATAGGTGAATACGGGGGCATGTTTCCTGGGAGCCAGATCCCAGATACTGACATTTACATTTCTTCGGGCGTGGCGGTAATCGAGTATGCCGAAGTCCTGAATGAAAAGCTCCTGAGGGTTTTCCATGCTGAACACGACCCCCGGCTGTTTTTTGTCGCTCTGTTCGCGCAGGTCTTTCATCTGTTTGTGGAATGCCTCCACGTCCCAGAGACCATATCCGGGGGGGTGTCCGTGATCAGTGCTGAAACAGGGGGTCTTGGCACCAGCCGGCCACTGTCCGCCAACCACCTGATCCATCTGGAGCATATCAACGCCGCGGTCAAGCATTTGCAGCATCGTATCGGTCAGGAAATTGCGCGACCAGGCATCACCCCGGCAGAGAGCGGCGTTCTCTCCGCCCCGCAGCCAGGAGTCTGTCTTCAGAACCGGATATCCATCGCGATTGCGCATGGTGTGCGACAGCCCGGTTTTTTCGAAATCCGCACGGTCGCTCCATTCAAAGCTGCCGTCATCCAGCTTTTTGTAGGTCAGTGCCCACTTATAGCTTGATGGAAATAGGAAAATATGTCCTTCCTTTGCCTTGATCCGGCTTGTCATGTCGTGAAATGCCTCGTCAGAGGGATAGAAGGGAAAGTACTTGGGTGACACCCAGTCCGCAACGTGTTCGAAGCCGAAGATTGTTACAAAGGGGGGAAGTGAACCGAAGTGTTTACTCCAGTGCTTTTCGACCCACTTCGCCAGAAGATCCGGTGTGCCGTCGCTTCTGAGGTTCCATTGCATCCGTACACAGCCGTGTTTGATCCAGTCGGGAATGTCTTTACGCTGGACAACGGTTCTGGCGCACCACGGCTGAGTGGTCGCCCATTGCTTGTAGATATCAGCGGCGTGGTGCCAGTCGGTTGACTCTTCGCTGTTGTCAGCCTGGAAAACACCCAGGTTTATTCCGTACGGCATTACAAATGGTTTTGAGTTGTTGTGGTGTGTCAGGTGAGACCAGTGCATTTTCAGCCCGCGGGAGAGGCGTTCGACTGTCAGACGCTTCGGGTCGCCTTGCCCATCCCGGCTTGCCGTGTATACACCTCCTTGCGGATCGTAGTAGCAGCTGAACTGCGCAGCCAGAGATCCGGGCTGTGAGTAGACGCGTCGCCGACCTGTCCGCCAGTCTCCGGGGGCGAGGAATTCACCGTCCTGCGTGGCTCCGACAACAAAGCTGTCGTTCTTGCACGTCTTTCCAAGTGTGTCCGTCAGAACAATGAGGGGGAACTCCACCTCTTCCAGAATCAAAGGTTCATCGCATTTGACCGACATGTTCCAGAGAACCAGCGGGTCGTTTTTTTTAACTGTTGCTATGCACTGTGCCTCGATTTTTTTATCACCAAGTTCACTGAAATTCAGGATGGCAGTAGCTTTGTTTTCATCTGACGATGTTTCGTAGGCGACGCGTTTAGCCTCCATATTATCGACAACCACTGTTTCGCCGGAGTTATCTCCCTTCCTGGTAAAGGTCAACCGGAATAAAGGCGACTCGGCATCGGGGGCCACGAGTTCACGCTTTGTCCGGTTATTGACCATTGAGACGATTGCGCCGTTTTTTGACTTGTCGAGAGCTATTGCCAACGCGTCACAGCGCAGGACAATCCTGTCGCCTTTTTCAGAGACAGTCGGTACGGCAGAAGCAGGCAGGATAGCAGAGAATATCGCTACGAGAATAATGATAAAAGTTGATAAGGCAATGCCGGTATTTATAGGTTTTTTACGTTTCATTTAGAGAACTTTCGGTCTTCTTCACATTCAACACGGAAAACGGCATGTCTATTCCTGATCTGTTTTTATCAACATTCATTATTAGGAATCGTAGCAAAACAGGCGCTAATTACAAATATTAAATCTGCTTGCAGTTGTAATCGGGCGCATTTCACTTCCGTTGAGTATTCTCTTGTGTGAAGTAAAGTGGATTAAAGTAATGCAAGCTTCCAGCTTGCTTTCCGTACGATAAGCTAAGCCAGTCTTCGCCCTCTGGGCTACGCCCTGACACGGCTGGAAGCTTGGGTTACCTTAAAATTGCGTCCAGACCCACACCGCTTCGCGGCTGAGTTCCGGCGTTACTTACCTGAAACCTGAATTTTTCGCTAAATGATTCATTTGCTTTGAAAAGTAGTGCCTGAACTTAGGGCGAAGCCCGTAGATCTGGCAACGAGAGTAATTTGGTTGCCTCAATATAACGAAAAGATGTGTAGAACAACGAGGTTTAACTGCCGTGGCTGCGGTATGTCGCCACCCTTATGAGGGCTATTACGAAAATCACAGATCAAACTTGATGATTCCCTGATTGCCGGCCGGGATCAGGATATATCCGTCACCGATGAAGGCGAGGTCCGGGTTTCCACTGACTTTGAATTTGCGTATCAGTTTCGGATCTTTTAAATCGGTGATGTCGACAACTGTAATATCTCCGTTGATCCGGTCGCATGTCACCAGTATATTTCCCCGAACTGTCGGTTTGCCATGAAAGCTTGATCCATCTTTGATCCGGTAAACAGGGATATCTTTTTCATATTCACCTGATACTAACGGTTTGTAGAATGAGTATCCGCCATTACGGGTTAGCAGTGCATACGCACCGCAGGCGCAGTAGCCACCATGCGTCATGTCCGGCAGAAGCCCAATCGGATCAGGCAGGTTTGTTGGTTTGTCTCCGCTCAGGTCTGACATGAAGGTGCGTCCAGCACACCAGGTTCCGCAGATATACTTATCGTCAATAAAACCGTTGCAGAGCTGGCGGTAATACACCAGACCGGCCCAGCCTTTTTCGTATTTTGTTTTTCTGATCTGGTTCCAGTCGGATACATTAATAATCTCATAACCTGCTCCGCCGACATGAACTACAGCGTGCCGGCCATTCGGGGATATGCGGACCTGTTTGATGGCGCGGTTGGTTTTATACGTGGCGGCACGTTCGAGCGTTGCCCCTTCAATCCTGTAGCATACCAGACCTTCAGAGCTTTGGGCTGCGTACAGCTTATTTCCATGGGCCTGAATATCCATAGCAAAACCGATGGTCGGATATTTCTTCAGGAGTTTCAGGTTTTTATCAAGGATATGGATTCCCTCAGATCCGCAGGCGGCAAAAATATATCCGTTGTGTTCAATCACAGCGTAGACCTGAGCGCCAGCCCGGTAGGTTTGCAGGTTTTTCAGTTTATATTGCGCCAGTGCTTTGAAATCATAACAGTCTCCGCTGGCTTGAAGTTTGACCGTAGAGTTTTCTGCATGCGTGACGGCTTTAACGAGATTTTTGTTTTTGTAGATATGCAGGTCGGTGAACATCCCCGTGAAATACATGTAATTATCGACTGTGGTCAGACCGCAGACCGGACTGTAGCAGACTTTTTCAGGATCAAACGGCAGGGCGACAGGTCGGGTTCCAGATTTGTCGGCAGTTTTGAGTTTGCGATATCCTTTTTCTCCTTGCTTACGGGGAATCCTGATCTGAGCCAGCTCCTTCGGTTGTTTCGGGTCGGAAACGTCTAGAACAAAGACACCGTTGTGTGTGTGATAAAGATATGCGTAGGGGAGGGAGAGTACCACACGCCATGTGTCAGGCCAGCCGTAATAGTAGCGCCAGGCGAACTGGACACGGGAGAGGCGCTTCGGTTGTGTCGGGTTGGAGACATCAAAGATCTCCATTCCGTTGCCGTATCCGTAACGCGGGTCATCCAGTGAGCTTTTTGCGCCCGGTTGATGATGCCCGCAAGCTGCATAAAGCAGTCCGTTTTCTACGCATAGACCGTCGCCGCGGCCGTTGAGTTTGACAGTGGCAACCTGCTTCGGGGCTGCGGGATTGCGCACATCGCAGATTGCAACGCGGCACTCCCCCCAGGCTCCGGCGTACAGGTAGCCCTCGGAGACAACACATGACTGCGCCTCGCCGACACGTATAGCGGAGACATGACGCAATTTTCCCGGGTTGGAGATGTCAATGATCTCAACGCCGAACCAGCGCTGGGCGACAAACGCATAGTGGCCGTTCAGTGCAATGCCGGTTGCAAATTCAATGGTATCGTAGTGAGACAACAGCTTAGGGGCGGTGCGGTCTGAGACATCGATTACGAACAGACCATCTTCACGTGCGGTTATATAGGCAATATCATCAAGTACCTCAATCTGTCGCAGGTTGCCGAGCTTTTCCAGCTTGCCGACCACTGTCGGTTTTGCCGGGTCTTTTATAGAGAGGATTACCAGATTGCTTTGCTGAAGCATGTAAAGGTAGTCACCTTCACGGACAACATCCATGCCGGGGCCGATGCCTGCATCAGCTGTCGGCAGTAGCTCGTTCTCATACTTAATCGTAAGCGTGCTGAAAGTGTCTTTCGCAGTTGCAACAGAAGTGAACAATAACAAAGTAAAAAATATAATGTTTTTCATAAGCCCTTTCCCTTAGTAAAACAGCATTTTAAAGGAGTTGGCTTCAAATTTAAACGTTATTTGTTAAGGTTTTTTATCTCGCCAAATTGTAATATTAAATGCGACAAACATATGGACAAAAAAAATGTTCCATGTGACGATAAACCCTCAACAAAAATCGTTCAAAAAATTGCAGAAAGGAAAAAGTAACATGGAAC
>JAQIBS010000072.1 GCA_027858965.1 Kiritimatiellia bacterium | reverse complement strand
AAAAGCAAGGTCTGCACATCATTGTGCATTCCACTTTTGCTCGCCCCAAACCTTCCACTTTTGCTCGCCCGGCAACAGTTAAATAAAAATCAGCCAACTCGCGCCACAAAGCGGACAGATTGTGCAGAGAAAATCGATTGCACAGGATTACGCGAATATATTTGCTTAGCATTTTTCAGGTAAAAAATGTGAGAGGTGAAACACAGGCATCCCATCAGTCTTCGCCAAGGCTACGCCCTGACAAGTAGGATGCAGGCCATTAGGCTTTAGGAAAATCACAATTTAATACACTTCGTTTTTAAAGCTCGTTTGATAATTTCAAACAATTGCCAGGCGCTTTTCACCCAACAGCCTATAGCCCAAAGCCTAAAACAGCTATCTCGCGATAGACGTTGAAGCCAACCGCTCCGTCCTTAAAGACAAAGCGCAGGCAGCGCACACCTTTCAATAACATTTTCTTCTTGAGCGAGATGATCGACACCTCATTCAATCCAGCGGTACAGTCGAGGTTCACCTCTGCAACCTTTACAAACTCTCCGGGTTTGGTGTGTGTTGAAGCATAGAGCGTATATTTCTGAGATGCCCGGGCATCGGCGTGACCGGAATATGTAAGAATACTCTTTAGATTCACACCGGCCGGTGCTTTTTCAGAGTCGAAGTAAAGCTCGAGGGTATTACCATCAGCCATTCCAACAAATGTTTTGCCATCATCCATTGTGCCTTCTTTTCCCCTGCTGTTGCCTGCACTACCGTTGAAGAGGGCCGAAAACTCTGAGCCTCCACCCTTGTGTGCGCATAAACCCTTAACAGATTTGATCAATCCGGGCTGGCGTAACAGGTTAGCGGGGTTTGTAATTTTCTTATCAAATACAGCCAGAGATCCACCGGTTGCCTCAACCTGTATATCACCGACCGTTGCCAGGATTTTACGGGACAGCAAGGGCAAAATCAAAGCCTTGGGCCGGGATTGATCTTCTGCAGTCTCAGGTATCAAAACTCCACTTTTCCAGTCACGTGATTGCAGGTGCACCGGCCCCATAAGCCCGGAAACCGGTTTACCACGGTAGCGTGAGGGGATCGTCTGATAGTGATTTGCAAGGGTATTAAAAACCAGAATCTCTATACGGTTATCACCGGGTTTGAGCAAACAGGAAACATCCAATTTCCAGGGTGGTGCCACAAGCACACCCGCCTTTTTGCCATTCACCACCACCTCGGCTGTCGCGACAACACTTCCTAAATCAATCTCTACCTTGCCTCTGGTTTGTTCTTTAGTGAGATTGACGGTTGTGCGATAGCGCACACCGCCTGAGTAGTTGTTCAGAATGCCGACCTTTGACCAGTCGCCCAATGTAAGAGTGCCCCTGCCGTTTGTCTCTACGATGACAGGTTCCGGTATCGATGCCGCACCGCAAAGCCCAGATTCAGGTAGCACCCTAAGCGCAACAACGGCAGCTTTCTCCGATGGCGCTAAGGCAACAAAGTGGCCATTGCCTAGATCGTCCATCGGCTTGCCATCAATCCACGCCTTTACTTTTCCATGCACATTCATGCGAATCGAAGTGGTTCCCGGAGCTGTCACGAAACGCAGCCACTGCGCTGGATTCGCACCGGCATGTATATCAAAGGGTATCACACCGGGGTCGTTATGCCAGCGCATGGCCAATTTTACCTGATCGGCTGGTGGCGTTACATCAGCACGCCGCATCACAAAGTGTCCGCGGCCGGCATGATCATAGCGAACCAGCGTCGGATTAGCACCGACCTTAAGTTTCACAGGAGTTGAAAGGTCAGCGATCTTAGAGCCGTTGACATAGACAACACCAGGAGTAATCACGCACGAGGTGTGACTCTTATCAGCAGGCGGTTCCTTGCTGACACATATCGAAGCCTGTAACGCCTCCGGTACTGTCGCACTGGTCCAGAGATAGTAGCGGCCGCCCTCTAACTCATCCAGGTATTGAGTCTCGTTCAACGCCCTCTTTGTTTTGCCCAGACAAATGAAGTCGTCGGTAACCACACGTTTGAGTCCATGATACCCCTGATGTCCCAGATCACCCTCTTTTCCGAAACGCCATGAGAAGTCGTAAGTTCTCCATTTCAAACTCGTTATTCCAATTTTAACCGGCATAGCAGGATCGACGCTCTTGAGTGAGGCAAGCTGGGCATCAAGCACTTCGAAGTCGATCTCTTTTGGCACAGGTCCTAGCAGATAGAATTTGGGTCCGTAACCATGCAGCTGACTACTCCACTCGCTGTCATCGGTTGATGGCAACATCGCAGTTAGAGAGAGAGCAGGTGTCTCGCCGGCACAGGCAAAGCGACGCGCCTCCACTCCAATCATCCTGTTATCCGGCGTAACCGGTAGGCGAAAATCGCCATAGCGGTTATCCATGGTGGGTTCAAAAGAGACCTGCCACTCGTTCGACAAAACCATTCCATGTAATGGCCGCTTATCCGCAACAGGTGGATTGACATGTGCTTTAGCGGGAGTAAAAACTACAACCTGAGCTTCATAGGATTCGAGCGGCAGCTCCACCTGTGTTAGAGTTTCTGTCTGTTTAACCACACGCAACGGCTGTGCTTTTCCGGTCCATGGGTCCCAAAGTTCAGCCGCGCCCTTTGTCCTGAACTCAACCACAGAGCCCGGAGTCGCATCCATCACCAGATAAACATCGCGCGGACCAATCCGACGATGCAGAGCCCGTACCGTGCAACCAACACCGCGCACATCTTGAACAAAAGCCTTTGATATTGCCTGCACCACGTCAGAGTTGGAATTCAAACGACAATCCGATTTAAAGGCGCGATCATTCATCTTCGTAAGCTCAGGATCACTGCGACCGGCATGATCAGAAACTGACGGCATTGCCCCCACGCAGAAGACATGCCCGCCTCCTTCAGCAAAGGCAGCCGCCTTCTCGATCGTCTGCCAGCGCACCGCATCCATATTCGGAATTACGAGCGCCTGATAGGATACGCCGACTGAGTCTATAACCAACCGCCCATCACGGACTTCGGCACGAGCCAAAGAATCATTGTCGATAAACTCAAAGTTAATTCCAGCCCTCATCAGCTGGTTCCCGAGATCAAATGCTGTCGTTGTTGCCTGCTTGCCATTCATCTCAGCTTCGTAAGGCGCCACGGGATAGACCACCGCCACATCAGTGAGGGTGTGTCCCTGACTCATCAAGTAAGAGAGTCGTTCAAAATAACCCAGAAAGGTCTTCATGTGTTCCCAGTAAGGCATGCGGAAGTGATAGCAGGGCGGAGCCCACTCCCAATGAGATCCATAGGTACTATAGTAGAGACCATGCAGATTGAGCAGGGTGCAACCGTAAAGATAGTTCTCGCGGGTGGCAAACATAATCCGTTCCGGCGATGCACCCCAGCCAAGGCTATGATAACCTTCAAGCCAGACTCGTGGACGCTGATAGAGATTGGCGATGGAAGAGGAGACCTTCCCCTTGATCAAATGGGCACTGCCGCCAGGGGTATCATGGCCGGGTGCGGAGTACCAGCGGTTAGCTCGAAAGTAGTCACCAAACTCATTCGGACGCAGTCCACGACTTCCCGGATCGCAGCCGAATGTCATGCCGCGAGAGGCATGCCAATCATAGATCGGCTTGAAGTAGCGCTCCTCCATCAGGGTCATGCGTAGATCAGCATAATCCATAAGCACTTTGGGAGTGATATTCCCCATATCTGTCCACATGGCTGGCAGCACTTCCAGCAGGTCATACCCCTTACGTTTTTGAAACTCCTTAATAAAGTCCGGGTTCCACGCAAATTTCTCCAGACCGATATGCAGTTCATCGTTGAAGAAGTAGTTCAGCCCCTTCGAAGATTTACCCGGGTTATGATCCTGGAATTTCTGAAAGAAACCTTGAACAACCGTATCACCCGAACCAGACATCAGAGGATTCAAAGATCCCTCTTTTCGTTTTGCGCCGAAGCTCCAGATCTCCCACTCTCCATCCGGTGCTGTCCAGGATACCGTGCAGAGAGGCAGAGGGCGCAGAGAAGAGAGGGCCGTTGTGAGGCTGCTTTGGGGTTTAAGATCAATACCACCACGTTGCAGAATGCCGCCCTTTACTTCGTAGGCGCGGACAGCGAAACAATCTTCAATACACTTAACCGTTTTTGTTTCTCCACCCTGAAGACGCTGAGGTTCGCCGTGTGTCAACTCAAGCGCATTCAACTCCGGCTTGCAATAAAAGAGATCATAGAAGAGATTCTTAGCCCCCCGCGGCCAGTCGATCGTGTATGTGCTCAGTCCAATACCCATATCATATTTAGCACACTCCTCTGAGACACGGGAGTAGACCTTCCACCACTCCTCGGTGAAGAGCGCCGGCTCATCCATCTCAGTCAGCCATCCGGGAGTATCGTAGTGGGAGTAGTTAACCTGCACACCGCTGATTCCCATTTTATGCAGCTCCTTCACCTGCCATAGCATCCGGTCAACATCCAGATCATCCCCGGTCCACCACCAGAACGGAACCTCTCCATAGCCGGGGGGCGGGGTGTTAAATCCAGGCAATGCGTCCAACCCTGCAGAGCGGTCCGGATATCCGATCGCATCGACGGGAGGTTTTACCTGCATTGCGGGATCACTGAGAACAGTACTCATGGACGGTTCCTGCAAAACAGGCAGTCCACTCTCAGCTTGAATATACATGCAGATTAACGCAACAAAACAAAGATGCCATATCCAGAACTTCATTTTTCTCCTAATACAGGTTTTTCTCAAATATTTCTAGGGAGGGGCTCCTTCCCCGGAACCTCTAGAAGGCACAGCCTTCCTTCATACATAACACTAATCTTATCAAAAATACACTCCAATTCCTGAAGTAATATGCACCCTATTTCAATAAACTTTAAAAAGGCCGGCCGCTGTTAAGCGACCGGCCTGATTTGTGTTTATATGTAATTTTTTTGTGTATTATGAAAAATTTAAGGTTCACCCTCTCTTCAGAGACATAAGATACACCCCATTCAAAAAAAGACAACGGACAATATGTGCAAAAAACGGTCCTATTGTGCGCACACACACTTCGCCCCCTCACTCACCCAAAACAAATAACACCATTTGGCCGACATGACATAGATTTAATTCCAGGATTCAATATAAACAATGAAAGACCGGATGCATACAAAATCAGGGCTCTGCCATTTTAATAAGGGGGATAAGATGAAGCGAAAACAAAAAGCCAGCGAAAGAGATATCCCTCGTATTAACAATGAGTTCAAAAAATTATCGGATCTCTATCCCGGCACAAAATACGGAACTATCGCTGCAGCACAAAACGGATTATAACCTTAAGACTCTTTCCTATCCTAATAATCCTGATTGCATTGCTGTCTGGGAATACATCATTCTCAGATGAAATTATTGCCTGACACCATTTTCTATCGATAATACCCGATTCAGCAAGGGGAGAATTTCGATTAGGGTTCGCAAATCGTAATATTAAATCAGTGCCACATTCACCAGACGCAACTCCGTCTGCGAAGATGTTGCCGCCGCCCTGCTTCCCTCAGCAATATTCTGCCGACCACTCCGCGCAACCTGCACCATCTGATCCACAGTGCGGGAACGAGAATCAATAAATTTCTCGCAGAACCAGACCGTCGCATCATAGATAATAGTTGCCGTCTGAGAATTGCATGTACTCCGATAACCTCCGCTAGGCCTCAACTTCTTCGCACCCATGCTTTCACATCACAACCTTAAACATCTGTTCCCTTATAAAAAAGTTTACACAAGCAAT
The DNA here is from genome assembly GCA_027858965.1 of Kiritimatiellia bacterium. Taxonomy (GTDB): domain Bacteria; phylum Verrucomicrobiota; class Kiritimatiellia; order RFP12; family UBA1067; genus M55B167. The sequence goes on along the minus strand of JAQIBS010000072.1, from coordinate 8,878 downwards.
AGAAAAACCACGATATCAGAATGCTGATGAAAAACAATCCAGCAGATCACCGTAAAATTCTAAATCCAGGGCTGACCCTTATTCCCTTGCATGATTTAGGTGCGATCGAAAGCAATTTTAGTTCGGCGAGAAAATTCAGGCAGCCCGATATCACGAACCAAATTTCCAGGAACGGTATCACATTCAATATCCTTGCAACCAACTACAGCTCTAATGTTTTTAAGGAAAGTCACCATACCAAATGCTCGTGACTTTGCCTGATAGATAGCAAGTCGCTGAAGTGCACGCTGTGAAGCGTATCCTGTTTCCGGCAAAGCCAAGTGTAACATCAAAGCCTTATCAAGCAATGGCTTAACTTCTACGAACCCGCATTCTTTCCTTTTTATCTGCTGCCACAGATGATTCAACATTGGAGGGAAGAAAGCTAATTCATAACAATACTGTAATTCTTCACGGGCTGTCATCAAACATCACCTCGCCAGATTTTAATATCAACCTCTAGGTTCTTCAGGTTATCAAGCACCAGAGCATCTGTATTGAAAGAGGGAGGAAGACGTTGAACAGCCGCCTCTACATCCGCAAAACAGATCTTCGATTGTGCGTATAAATATTGAATATCCCCTTGGTCAATCTCATCATAACGAATAAGTTTACTTGCTATTAGCTCTGCAAGGGAACCGCTCTTTATTATCAAACACCTACCTTGCCATAAAAGCATTTCATGATCAGGTGTCGGTTTTGGCAGACATAACCGCAAAGATTGAATCCACTCAATATGATTTGATGAACTTTCATCTTTTGGATTTATGGGAATTCCTGCCCGTTCCGCAGCTTTAGAAAGCGCTCCGTAATCAACATCGGAGTAGGATGCAGCCACATCAATATCAAGACTTGTACGATCTGGTTGATCCAACAATATACCAACAGCGCTACCATAGATATACAGCACAGCCTTTTTTTTCAATTCAGCATCAATTCTTTCAAGATACCCAATAAGTTCGCTCTTATTCATGTGGAACAATGTATCAAAAACAGGTTGAAATATCAAACCAACAGTGGAGTTAAGGGGTGTGTCTAGATTCCAGAATCATCATCTTCTCCGAGTATTTCCAGAGTAGCCTGGTAGGCGGAAAGCATTCCCTTTTTCTCACGCGCTCTATCCTCTTTACCAAGTCCCAGAGCCTTTATCCTCACCCGTCTCCGCCCGCAAGCGGGGCTACGCCGTGGCACGGCTGGATTGAGATGAACATACATCGCGCATTCAAACGCCCATGATCCCTCATTATCTACCGGCATACTTTTGAACCTGTTCTGAAACAACGCGCCCGAGCGCTCATACTTTTTGTTAAACCAGACGCTGTAACTGGTGTTCAGCCACTGCATCGCCTGACTGACGTTCCCTTCCGGGGATTCCATCAATAAGTGATAATGTTATGTGCAGTAACTGATTATGTGAAGTTCATCAACTCTTTCTCCTTATCGCCCTTTCATTATACATTTTCCTGTTAATTTACTGCACATAATTCTGGTTGTTGAGTGAGCTTTTCAAGCCACCTGAGCAGAGATTCATTTTTCCAGGGAGGCTTGCTTTTGTCCTTGGGTGCATCGACTGTTTCAAGCATTTTCCGCTTCATTTCCATATCTATTTCACCGTACATATGTGTTGTATTCAAATCCGCATGTCCAAGCCAGTAACTGATCATTGTGATTTCATTATTGGCATGCAGCAGGTGCATGGCTGTGGTGTGCCTGATGCGGTGCGGATTAAGAGGCTTCGCCTCCAGCGCAGGATGTTTGACCTGGGCAAGAAAACTATACTTTCGAGTTACATGACGGATGCCGAAGCGGGTAATGGGGCCTCCATTGGAGTTGAGAAAGATCTGTTTCGTTTCCGGGTCTTCAGGTGTGCGCTGCGTGATATACGCGTCCAATGCGGTTACTGTTTCCGGCCACAGCGGGCAGGAACGATCTTTATTTCCTTTCCCGTGTAATTTAACCTGAGGTGCCTTATCCAATTGTAAATCTGTATGTTCGATGCCGATTATTTCGCTGACGCGTGCGCCAGTGTTGTAAAGAAGCATGAGCAGAGCTTTATCCCGTATGCCTGTGCGGGAGTTTATGTCAACCGCATCCAGAACTGCCTGCATTTCCTCTTCCTTTAGATAATCGATGCTTTTATGTCTTCGCCGTCCTGATACCAAGCCAGCAGGCGGTGAACTGCAAATGTGTGCCTCAGGTCGTGGATGCGAGGCCCTGCTTTTTTATGGTGGATAACGCCGCAGGTTTTAAGCAGTGTCCGGTACGTGGCGTAGACCGTCGGGTGACTCAACCGCTGGCGGCGCTCGTTAAGCAGCAAAGGCGATTCCGGTATATTCGGGCTCTTTCTATCGCGTTGATCCATATACCGCTGTAACGCATCGCGGGTTGATTCACTAAGCATTATCCAGCGGGCTTTACGGAATTTTCCTTTGGCGACATAGAGCCGCATCTCTTTCGGGTAGAAGTCCTCGATATTCAAAGCCATGGCCTCTCCAATGCGGATGCCAATGCTGTACAGAAGACCGAACAGAGTCCAATAGGTTTGCGGCCGCAATGATCCTGTCGGAGTCAACTGTAAAGAGGCCCTTAATAATGCGGCAACCTCCTCTTCTGTGAAGATATATGCTCTGTGTGTCTGATGTGATGATGGTGTGCGCAACGCTTCGGGGATATAGCTGAGCGGATCTTTCAGAGCAAGATATCTGCATAATTGCCGGACAACACAGAACCGGTTGCCCTGAGAGCGCGGGGCAAGACCGACGAGTTTTTTCTGATACGAATCGCAGGTCTCACGTGTTATGCGCCTCTGCCATATGTTCTGTTCGACAAGAAAGTGATCGAAGTATCCGAGAAGACGGGCCTGACTGGAATAGTCTGTGCCTGAAAGACAACGGAGCCTGATGAACTTCTCGATCTCTTCCGCTAAACAGCTGCAAAGGGTCCATGCACTCATGAGAGCACCTCCTTCGGCCATTCCAGGGCAACTTGACTCAACGTCATCCGGCGTAAGCTCACCAATGCCATCGGATGTGGCTTTCGCCCCCAGCGAATGCAAGAATTTCACCAGACTGCTACGCCGGACTTCCAGGGTTCCCGCAGCGGCATGCTGATGATCTTTCATCCACCGCAGGTAACCGGAAAGCAACGACTCATAACAGGGCGAGTCTTTCCCCACCTTAAATAAACCATTAGACCTTCAACTGTCGTTACATCAGGCATTAGTCAGATTCCTTGCAAAATCTATGAAAACAGGATTCTTATACTTCTTAAGAAATTCATTAATTATCTCCTTATTCAATCTACTGTAGTCGACATCTAAATAAATATCAAAACTGAAACGAATTCCTCGCCTATAGAAATATAACGTATCCAGAACTGCTTTCTCAGGCAAAGCCATTCTGATTCCATCAACCACTTCGCAGCCGAAGTGCAACCCCTCTCTGAGGCTGAGATGTTCGATACGAATATCATTATTGCTATAAACACGCTTCGGCCCGACCTTCGCGGCCCGAATGCGATAACGCGGCACCGAACCTATCAGCAACTGCTTCGCCAATACATTTCCAAAACTGACATAAGACTCAGGGCATAATCGTTGACTTAAGACCAATGGATCAAAGCCCTTAGTGATATAGAATCCTCGTGAAAAACGAGTCAGGACATCAGCATTCTGTAACTCATTGAGAGCTCGATACAATACATCACGATTCTCCGTCTGCAACAAGTTGCGAATATCGCTCAAAGCAAAGACACCACTCATATCCGAGCTAAAGTCCCTCACCTTTTCTGCCATTTTAAGCCTGCTTAGCACAAATCACCCCCTCTGATCCTATACATACGGTTAATTGCATATAATGCAACCATCCGTAGTTATAGGATATTCAACGCTCTAATGCAAGCATCAATATCATGTGGGGTGTGATTCAATTTAGCTCGGTTTCACAACACAGTAAATTATTGCCTGACACCATTTTACTGCTGATTGCATTGCTGTCTGGGAATACATCATTCGCAGATGAAATTATTGCCTGACACCATTTTCTCCCAAACTTATCTGCCGCATTCGCGTCGACCAACAGCATCAGCACGCCCATAGAAAACAAAATACAGCATATCTGAGTTTTTTTGCACACTCTCATCACCTCATTGTTTTTTTACCATCATGGGCTGTACCCAAGATTCATTTCCTTGGCAAGATAGGGTAAAGCCTATCAAACTCTTTTTTTCTACTAATCCTGCAGTGCTACGGTATTCTGCTTGTGGGCGAAGCTTGGAAGCCGCACCAAAGTGTCGTGTTTACACTTTAAATATTGACAAAAAACACTCCAGAATATCATCGTTAAGTTCTAAGTTCAGGGCTGACCCTTATGCCCTTATGCCTCTCAATAATGTGTATCGTATTATTTTTTATTTTTTATACTTCAGATGAATTTTAGCGAAAACCTCTTCACCGGGAATTAGTTCAACTTCGCCATTACTAATTTCCTGAACCCGACGTTCTACCTCAACGGCCCATTGAGCATCAATTTCGGGATCAGTTGGACTATTAAGGCTTTCCAGAATTCTATCAGCTAGATTCATTCGCTGATCAGCCGGAAGAGAAAGAACTTCGTCCATAACTCTATCTGCGATAGTAACCATTGTAAAATCCTTATTTGTGAATATGTTATCATTTGATTAAATTTCCGATAACACACAAATAGAGGCAGCCGCATAGCGACTGCCTTCCTGCCATTGCTAAACATATGAGTGAAGGCCGGAGGCTCTATCTAGCTCGCAAGCGTTTTTCAAGAATATTTCGCCACTTCACGGATTCAGCGTGTAGGTTCATAACTGAGACAATTAATAAGACATCATGTTTTTTGTTATACAACAATTTGCATCATGTACGGGATGATTCCAATTCTTTCAGTACATCAGTCAGAGGCACCGACTTCATTTTACCTGCATCATAAGCCGCGAGCCTATCTTCAGATTCAGCAGCCCATAGAGAATCAATCCGGTTTCTATCGCTTTTTGAATCGAGTGAGTAAAAAAGATGCTCAATTAATTCAATACGCTCTAACGGCGTTAACTTATCCGCTTCTTCACGAATGCTTAACATTTGCGCACTCATATTACTTCCTCTCCCATAGCCAATATCTACTACATTAGCAGATTATCTGTTTAACATATTTATGTTCACGCATTCGATTATAGCCGAAACTGATCAACCATCGCAAGGTTACATTACCACATCCCAAGTAGTTGGAAGAGGGGTTGATCCGTCTTCGTGCTCCGCAACTTCCGGCTTCGTGCTTCGCAGCTATGCCGTGACAAGACGCCGTGACAAGACGCCGTGTTAAGATCCGCCTTCCGTTCCGCCTTCCGTAGTACGGCGTGACATGACGGCGTGACATGTTGAGTAAATTATTGCCTGACACCATTTTCTGTAAATCATGAATATTCCAGCCGATTCCAGCTATCCTAATCCTTGAAATTCTGGCTAAATACTGTATATTTATATTTCTGCACAATCGGTGCGCTGAAATGATTATTTTACCGGGATTCTGGAGAATGTTATGAAGAGATCTATGTTTGTCGCCCTTTTGGCTCTTATTGCCAGTGCAGCCACCGCCGTTGAATGGAATGACTTGAATGTTCTGCAGATAAACCGAGAGCAGCCACATGCAACAATGATGGCCTTTCCTGATGCCAAGGCCGCACTCAAAGCGGGACCTGACCGCACACAGTCACCTTGGTTTCAATCTCTCAACGGCGAGTGGAAATTCAACTGGGTCAAGAAGCCGGCAGACCGCCCTGTTGATTTCTATAAACCAGAGTTCAGTGTGGATTCATGGAAAACAATACCAGTTCCGGCTAACTGGGAAATCCATGATTATGGACTGCGCATCTACTCAAACATTCCCTATCCCTTTAAAAAGAATCCACCGCACGCCCCGACAGAGTGGAACCCGGTTGGTTCATACCGTCGCAATTTTGAAGTTTCCAAAGATTGGGATGGACGCGAAATATTCATCACCTTTGACGGAGTGCAGTCCGCATTCTACCTCTGGGTCAACGGCCAAAAGGTCGGCTACAGTCAGGGCAGCCGTACTCCAGCCGAGTTCAATATCACAAAATATCTCAAACCGGGCAGAAATGTTCTGGCCGCCGAGGTCTATCGCTGGTGCGATGGTTCATATCTGGAGGATCAGGATTTTTGGCGTTTAAGCGGAATCTACCGCGATGTCTACCTGTGGAGCACCGCTAAATCTCATCTCCGCGACTTCACTGTTGTGACTGAGCTCGACGCACAATACAGGAATGCGACACTAAAAATCACAGCTGAAGTTCTCAATCCGGACGGATCGATCGAAGTTGAGCTCTTCGACCCCGCTGGAAAATCCGTTGGCAAAAAGAGTGCTGCTGTTGCTGCAAATACATCAGTATCCATTCCCGTAAATGCACCGGCTAAATGGAGTGCCGAGAGTCCGGCTCTCTATACAACACTGATCTCACTTAAAGATGCCAACGGCAAAACGGTTGAGGTAATTCCTCAGCGCGTGGGTTTCCGTACAACTGAGATCATAAACAAACGCTTCTGTGTGAATGGCGTTCCTGTCCTGATCAAAGGTGTCAACCGTCATGAACATCAGGCCGACACCGGCCATACAATCGACCGCGCCTCAATGATCCGTGACATTCAGTTGCTGAAGGAGAACAACTTTAATGCGGTCCGAACCTGCCACTACCCCAACATGCAGATGTGGTATAATCTCTGTGATGAGTACGGCATCATGCTATGGTGCGAGGCAAATATTGAGAGTCACGGAATGGGTTACGGCAAGGAATCACTCGCAAAACAACCGGAGTGGGAGGCGGCTCACCTCGACCGCATGCAGCGCATGGTTGAGAATTTCAAGAACCATGCATCAATCATCACCTGGTCGATGGGCAACGAGGCTGGCGATGGAGTCAATTTCACAGCCTGCTACAAATGGATCAAAGCCAACGACCCCACACGTCCGATTCACTATGAAAGAGCGGAGGGCAAAGCAGAGAATACCGATATCTTTAACAAGATGTACTCCACCGCAGATAAAGTTCGCAAGTATACCGAGGGCAATAACGAGAAGCCTTATATTATCTGTGAGTACATGCATGCCATGAGCAACTCCAGCGGTGGCGCCAAGGAGTACTGGGATGTGTTCTACGGCGATAACACCGCTCAGGGAGGTTTTGTCTGGGACTGGATGGATCAGGGGCTGCGCACCCCGGTTCCAACTGAGTTCAAAAAGAACATAGGCCAGGGTCCGGTAAAAGATACATTCTTTGTTTACGGCGGTTGGTATGAGAAAGAAACTATTCATCATGATGGCAACTTCTGCATGAATGGATTGATTGATGCCAATCAGATCCCCCACCCCGGCTGCTATGCCATGAAATACCTGCAACGCAATGTGCATGTTTCGCCGGTGGACCTGGCAACAGGCAAGCTGACGGTAAAAAACTGGTTTGACTTCACAACGCTTGGCGACAATATATCTGGAAGCTGGAAGGTTGAGGCCGACGGCAAAAAGATTGCTGATGGAAAGATTGAAGCAGATGGCATTGCTCCGCACACAGACAAAACGATCTCGCTGAAGCTGCCTGAAATCACAGCTGAAGCAGGCAAGGAGTATTTTTTAACAGTTGAGTTCACTGCAAACAAAAACTACCACCCGCTGGTAAAAAAAGGTCACCTGCTGGCATGGGACCAGTTCAAGTTGCCAGTTTCAAGGGAGGCCGTTGTAAAGAAATCCGAAAAAGTTGTTAAAATCGAGCAGTCACGTGGACAGCTCATGCTAAGCGGTGATGGATTTAATATCAACTTCAGCAAGGACAAGGGAACCCTCGCCTCATACAAGGTTGACGGGGTTGAGCTGATCGCAGCCGGAGGTATTCCAGAACTTTCACGCGCACAGGTGGACAACGAGCGTCGCCAACGCCCTAAACCGAACCCGGCATGGGATACAACCGGAGCAAAGGCAAAGCCGACGAGTGTCACCGTTGAACAGGCCGGCAAAGCGGCTAAGGTAACTGTGGTGAAAAACCTGCCTGATGTCAATGCAACCTTCACGGCGATCTATACCATCAGCGGTGATGGAGAAGTTCTTGTTCAAGCAGATTACGATTTTAGCAAGACACCGAAGAAGATGCTACCCCCGCTACGCGTCGGCATGCTCTGGCAGATCCCGGCTGGGTTTGAAAAGGTTACGTGGTTCGGACGCAAAGGAGAGACCCATGCTGACCGCAATTTTGAGCCAATCGGATTGTACAGCGGTAGCGTGGATGAGCAGTGGACCGACTACTCACGTCCGCAGGCCAACGGCAACAAAACCGATGTACGCCATATCTCGTTGACCAATTCAAAGGGCAAGGGACTCATGATAACGTCGGTAAAGGCCCCCCTGCAGGCAGCGGTCCGACACTACAGCACAGAGACCATCCGTACATCAGATTACAGCTTCCAGATGAAGCGCTCGGAAAACATCTTTCTCAACATTGATGCAGTCCAGTGCGGGGTCGGAGGAATCAACTCCTGGGGATCAATCCCGCTGGCACCCTATCGTCTGATGGAAAAGAGCTACAGCTACGCTTACCGCATGAGCGCCGTGAGGTGATGCACCTGTGGCGTATCACGTGGGATGTAGAAGGTGGATGTGAAAAGTAGAATGTAGAATGTAGAATGTAGAATGTGTGTCCGGTCCTGATATAGGTTGTCACTTTGGGAAGGAAAACACCAAAGTGAATAAGAATGGAACACAATACAGCGAGGCTTTCAAACAACAAGTAGTTGACGCGATTGCCAAGGGAA
>JAQIBS010000065.1 GCA_027858965.1 Kiritimatiellia bacterium | reverse complement strand
GCCTCCCGGTCACCAAGTGCTCTGGAAGGGATATACTGAGTTTCAGTATATGTGTATGGGATTTGCGTTGCTGGAGGATACATGATATTGTCCAGTTATAAATTATGGGTAATGGGTAGCGTTAGCCTTGGAAAAGTCCCGGGGTCAGTGCAAACCAGAAAAAAGGTCGAGTTTGAGTATCCTCTGTATTGGGCGCTGGGCAGTGTGTGGCGCTGGAACAACCGCCTCTCTACCTCGTTCGACGTGAGTCAGACGTGGTGGTCTGACTACTCGTTTAAGGAGGAAGGCGACATCCGCAGGAACCCGCTCGACAACTCGCCATACGGCGAGCATCGTCTGGACGACTGCTGGTCGCTGCGGACCGGCACTGAGTACCTGTGGGTGCTGAAGCGGACTGAGATCCCGTTCCGTGCGGGCGTTTCATGGGAACAACGCCCGGCGATCGGACGGCCGGACGAGTACTGGGGTCTCAGTCTGGGTACAGGCATCTCGCTGGGCAAGGGGCCGAACAAGGTCATCATTGACATTGCCTACACTTATACCTGGGCCAATAATGTGATGGGGTCGCTCATCCCAGACAAGGGCATCGACTCAGATGTGCAACGGCACGACGTTTACGTCTCATGCATTTACCACTTTTAACCGAATCAAGCCGTCTGTTGACAACATGCGGACGATCATTTAAAATAAGATTTATTTATTGGAGGATAAGTATGAGCCGGAGCGCCATATGGCTGACACTGAAGCGCTTAATCGCCTGCCTGTCTCTGTTGTGGGCATACGGAAGCTACTGTGCCGAAAAACCGTCTGCGACGGCAACCGAAACGGTTGCAATCCTGATGCGGCGCGGAGTATCGGAAGAGAACGCCGGTCGGACAGCCGAAGCCGTCAAAACATATACAAAGCTCCTAACTCTGGACACCACTTTTGAAGCGACCGTCGCTCCGCGGCTGGTCGCACTTTACGTGACACTGAAAGACCCGGCGGCCGCCCTCTCCTGGGCCGCCCGTGTGGCCCGTAAACACCCGGCCCCGCAAGCTTATCTGGCGGGCGTGTATGCGCGTCTCGGCCAGTGGAAGGAGTCTGAACTCCTGCTCCGTCGGGCCGCTCATGATGAACAGGTGACGGACAGGCGTGTCACGCTCCTGTGGCAACTGGCAGAAGTTCAGGAGAACCAGAGTGACGGTGCGGCAGCCCTTAAAACACTCACCGATGCAAGCCGGACATCCCAGACAGAAGCTCTCCGGAACACGTCCGCTTTGCGCCTCGATGCCCTGCGCCACCGACTCGCAGAGACTCGGGAAAGGCAACAACCGACGAGGCCTGAACCCCAGGCGGAGGACACACCATGAAAACGAAACAGCCCTTCAGCCTCACCTTTATAACAACCTTGCGGGCATCCGTAACCTTGCTCACATGGTGCGTCTGCCTCTCTGCATGCGTCACGCGGGCAGAGAACTATTATGTCAACGACGGATCAACCTCAAACGATCTGTTCTGCAGTGCTGCCGGAAGCGACACTCAGGACGGCCTGAGTCCAGAAACACCGGTCGCCTCCCTGCAGACAATTCTGGACGGCGAAACGCCGCTGGGACCAGGCGACACCGTTTATGTCGATACAGGAACATATCTGCTGACCAACAACATCAACATCGAAGCCCGCCACAGCGGAGAACGGAATGCCCCGATCGTCATCAGAGGCGTCCCCCGGCAGACCGTTCTGAGCCGCCAAGCTGGCGGGGAGTATGCCTACTCTATGGCAAACTACGCCGATCACATTGTAATCACCGGTTTCACCTTTACAGGCGGCGATGCCGGACTGTTCATTGACTCATCCTCCTGCAGCGACGCCACGGTCACCAATAACATCTTCCACGGCAGCAGTGACGTCGGACTCGTGATCGAGCCTTACAGCACAGGCTACACCTGCGGCGGCCAGTTTCTGATCACCCATAACCTGATGTACGACACCGGTGACGGCATGAGGCTCGAAATCTTCACCGAGATGCCGGACGACTATTTCACAATTATTAACAACACCATTCTGGTAACCAACGGGGCCGCCATATGTATGGGAGACCTTATGACAAAACCGGATGTACGCAACAATATCCTGAGCGCAGAGAGCGGCGGGGCGTGCTTCAAGGCAAACGGCGACGATGACTACTCAATCCCCTACTCAGACTATAACAACCTCTGGGCACACAACGGCGGCTCCGTGGCAAAGGTGACGGTTTTCGGCACCGAACGGGTACTGGACACACTTGCCGACTGGCAGCGTTTCACGCAAACCGAATACTACGGGGTCCGCGATGCGCACAGCTTCAGCCGCGACCCGGCCTTCGCAGATGCCGCAAACGCAGATTTTCACCTCAAGTCCTCCGGCGGGCGGTGGCAGCCCGAGGAAGGATCGGCAACCGGCGGGGTGTGGGTAGCGGATCAGGATGTGCACAGCCCCTGCGTGGACGCCGCCGAGCCCGACTACTATTACTACTATATTGAACAACTGGCCCTGGAATCCGACCCTTACGACTATATGGAAGAATTGACTCTGGAACCCGACCCCAACGGCGGCCGCAAGAATATGGGCTTTTACGGTGGCACCCCCGAGGCCTCCAAAGCCGCTTTGGGCCGGAGCCTGCTCGCCATGGCACCCGACCTTGTAACAGAGCTGCAATATTCCCAGCCCGTCTACTGGAACCTTTCAGGCCAGGATTGGAGTTCCAACGACACGCTCCGCATCGACTACTCAATCGACAGCAGCCAGACGTGGCACAACATCACCAATGGGATCGAAGCCTTCACATATACCTGCCAATACTCGTGGGAACGTCCTCCGGAAACGTTTGACAGCGCGAACGGCTGCTGGGTGCGTGTCGCAAGCCAGTCCGATATCACAATCAACGACGCAGCCTTTTTGCCGCCTGAACCCCCGGTCACCTATTATGTCAACGATTACAGCCGCGTGGGTGACGTCTGGTGTACGACCACCGGCTATGACGGCTACGACGGTCTCAGCAGCAACAGTCCGATGGCCACGATTCAGGAGGTAATCTCCCGATATAGTCCCCGCGTCGGCGACACGATCCTCGTGGATGCCGGAACCTACCCTCTGTATGACGACCTCGTGCTGCCCGACACCGGCGCAGGCAGCGGGCCCTCCAACAAGAGGTTCCGGCTGATCGGTGCGGGCGGTTCGCGCACCATTCTGAGTCGACAGTACCCGAGCGCGGGGTCCTGCTGCATCAGGGTCGAGCAGGATTTCACCCAGATCGAGGGCATTGTCTGCCGCGGCGCGGAAGAGGGCATCGTGATCGACCCCGCCACCTGCCGCAACGCCACTCTAGCATACAACGTGATCACAGATAACAGCGGGTACGGCATCACTGTTCTACCGGATACCGTTAACGACGGGGTCGACACGTATGAGATCCGCAACAACCTTATCCTCGGAAACGGGAACGGCATGAACCTGCAAGCCTCCTCCGGTTACCATCGGGCCTATTTCACGGTTAAGAACAACACGATCACCGTCTTTAAGGGCACGGGCATCGCCTGCGGCGGCCGCCCTGAGGGCACCACCCTGCTCAACAACATCGTCGCGGTCAAAGGGCCGACGGGCTGCTGCCTGTCCATCAACGTGGCCGACGCCTTGGCTTCCTCAGACTACAACAACCTCTATTTGTACGGCGGAGCCATTGCCGCACGCTGGGTGTCGGGTGGCATCACCCGTACGGCGCTCACCCTCGCCGACTGGAAGAAGAACGGGTACGATGCCTCCAGCATCTGCCGCGACCCCCTCTTCGTCTCCCTTTCCACCGACGACTACCACCTGCGCAGCATGGGCGGATCATGGCATAGCGGAAAGTGGACAGCAGACAGCGACACCAGCCCGTGTGTCGACACCGGCGACCCCACCTCCGACTTCCTGAACGAGCCAGTCCCCAACGGCAACTGCGTCAATATGGGCGCATACGGCGACACCTTGGAAGCTTCCCGAAGCACCGAGCAACGCAAGCTCATCTTGTTCTCACCACGCGGTGTAGTGACCTGGAGCAGTGAAATTCCGATCAAATGGACACCATCAGGCACGGGTTGGCAGGAGAATGACACGGTGATCATCGAAGTGGGCACGTCAGACGGTACGTGGACTCCTCTCAGCGGCGCATCCTCCCTGCCCTACAACAACGGCACCTTCCCGTTGGAGATCACCAACCCGTCTGACATGGAGGGCTCTGTATTGTTGCGTGTTGTTTACAAGGATGATGCCACCGTGTCTGATACCAGCAGTTTCATAGTGCAACGCCTTGTCAGCACATACTACGTCAACGACACCTCAACAAACGGCGATTGGTACTGCACAGCCCCCGGCTCAACAAACTACACCGGCAAAGCCCCGGACCAACCCCTGCCCTCACTCGCCGATGTGCTGTCACGTTATACACTGGGAGCAGGCGACACCGTGTATGTGGACCAGGGCACTTACCTGCTGACCAACAACACGGTTATTGATTCTTACCATAAAGGATCGACCGATGCACCCATCCACATTCTGGGTACGGGCAACGGCACAGTGCTCAGCCGTCTGCCGGAGGCGGGCGGCAACACCCGTATATGTCTCGAGGTTAACGCCGATTTTATTCACATCGAAGGCCTGACCTGTCTGGCCGGTGACATCGGCATCTCAGTTAATGCATCCTTCGCACGGCATGCCGAACTGATCGGCAATACCTGCCAGAGTAATACGGTGGCCGGCATTCGGGTCATCCCCACAATGGCCTCCATATCCGGCGAGCAATACCAGATCCTGCAGAATGTCGTGTCGGGTCCCGGTGACGGCCTTTACCTGCAGGGAACCTACGATGTGTTCGGCACCTTTAACAACCCTGACAGCCGCACCGTTTTCGTCGTCGAAAACAATACGCTCGTTTGCGATGGCGACGGCGACGGCATCGTTGTGCTGAATGCCAGCCGCAAGAAGAAAAGCCGCATCAACCTGCTCAAAAACAACCTGGTGCACGTCACTCAGCCGGGACACGCCTGTATCGTCACCCTGCCCGGCACATTACACTATTCGGACTTCAACAACCTGTTCGTCCAGAACGAAGCCTCAATCGGCGCCTGGCAGTCAACTCCGACCAACCGAACCGCTTTCGCAATCTTGTCCGACTGGCAGTCGGCTAACGGGCAGGACGCACACAGCCTCTCCGCAAATGGTCAGTTCGTCAATCCCGTTGACGGCAACTATCGGGTACAGCCCAACTCTCCTTGTGTGGATGCCGGCGTCAACAGTTTCTGGATGTTCGATGCCGTCGACCGTGATGGATTCCCGCGCATCACCGGCAAAACAGCTGACATCGGTGCGTACGAACTGAATATGACCTCTTCCATCCGGTTGTTCCTTGAGGGACCATTTCAAACCGGTACCGACAGCATGTCCACTGCCCTCACAACCAATCAGTCGATTTCAACGACCTCACCTTACGGCGATGATCCACGCACAGCGAATGGCATTCCTGACAATGTAACGGACTGGGTTCTGGTTCAGTTCAGAAAAACACCCTACGGCTCCGCCGTGATTTCCCGCAGCACCTTCCTGCGCTCCGACGGCTGGCTGCTCAACGACGACGGCAAGCGGGGACTCGATATCGATCTGCCACCCGGTGCAAGTTATTATGTAGTTGTAAAACACCGCAACCACCTGGCCGCCATGTCCGCTGAACCGGTTGCATTCGACGAGCAGTTACTTCTCTACGACTTCAGCACCAATTCGAGCGCCTACTTTGGCGGAAGCAACGGGTGCGTGGCTGTCAGCGGCGAAACCGGCACATTCTGGGCACTGCGTGCAGGTGACTCCGACGGTGATGGAAAAATCCGCACTGTGGACCATGCCATCTCACTTTCGCAAACCAATGCCATTGGATATTGGCGTGGGGATGCCGATATGGATGGAACCGTCACCCTGACAGACACCCGCCTGATTCAATCCAACCTCTGGCACGCTTCATCCATGCCGAACGCCCAGACGATGCTGCAGCCGGCCCTGCGCCTGATTCCGTCCCGCCGCACACTGACCGTCGGCGAAAACCTGACTCTCTGGAGTGGCGTGAGTAGCTTGACAGCCGACGCCACAACCTCCCTTCCGCCGGACGGCGGCGGCACGACCAGCACACCCGCGGGCACATCCAATCTGTGGGCCTTTGTACAGAACATGAGCAGTAACGCAACACTCGTTCCGGAAGGTTTCGACACCGCAACTTATACGGCTGGTGAGGTCACCGGACGCACCGACATTGTCGAATCGTGGGACGCATACGACCGCCTGGGCCGTGCCTTCCTCAATGTGATCAGCACCCAGAATGTTGCAACAGCCGGAAAAGTATTAATCGTAGCCGGGCGGAAGTCGGCGGAAGACACGCTCTGGCCCACCACTGACTATCTGGCGGACAGCGCCTATTCGACCCTGCGCTACCGCGGGTTCTCAAAGGAAAACATCCTTTATCTCAACCCCGAACCCGATCAAGACGTCGATGGGAATGGCGAACTCGACGACATCGACGAAGCCGCAACTTTTGAAACGATGGCGGAGACCATAACCAACGGACTCGCCAACTCAGATCAGGTATTCATCTATCTGGTCGACCATGGAGGAAACTCCTCTGGCACCGGTTATTTCCGTCTGAACAGTTCCGAAACTGTCACCGCGATTCAGTTGGATGACTGGCTCGACACCTTGCAGAACACTTATACGAATATGCGAATGACCATCCTGCTCGACTTCTGCTACGCCGGCAGCTTCCTGCCGGACCTGACCTACACAGGCACGGCTTCACGCATTGTGGTCGCCGCCTGCAACGACAACCAGCCCAGCTATTTCGTAGCGGGAGGCCTGGTCAGTTTTTCCGGCGCATTTTTCTCGGGTGTGCTGCTCGGCTACGATGTCATGCAGAGTTTCACGCTGGCGGAAAGCGCCATGTCCTTCTACCAGACCGCGCAACTGGACGACGACAATAGCGGCAGCTACACCACCAACGACTCGAGCGTCGCCACAGGCACCTATATCGGCCCGACGTTCGTCGCAGGCGGCGACGCGCCTCAGATCGGCGAGGTCTGCGGCAATCAGGTGCTCACCGATGAGACCGCAGCCTCACTCTGGATCGGCAGCATCACCGCGCTCCATCCGATTTCTCAGGCGTGGTGCCTCATCGTTCCGCCGGGGCATAACCCAAACCCCGATGATCCTGTCACCGACCTGCCTCAACTGGAGCTTGTCTACGACAGTACAAGCGGACGCTACGGCGTCACCTATGACGGCTTTACCACCCCCGGTCCCTATCAGGTCCAGTTCTATGTGCAGGATGAAGCCGGCAACGTTTCTGCGCCCCAACAGAGCTACGTCACACAAATCGGGTATGACGACCGCGTAATCCTCGTGGCGGGCAGCGAAACCAACACCCCTGCCTGGCCGGCAATCGACTACCTTACGCAACTGGCCTACAGCACCCTGCGCCTGCGGCTTTTCACCCCTGAAAACATCTGCATTCTCTCCCCCGATACCGTACAGGACCTTGACGGAGACGGCACAAATGATGTCACCGCCGCATCCAGCCTCGCCTCCCTGCAAGATGCCCTGACGAATTGGGCCGGGACAAATGCCACCGACCGCCTGACAGTATACCTGATCGGCGAAGGAGAGAACAACACCTTCAAAATCAATGAAACAGAGTGCCTGACCACCAATCTCCTTGCTTCATGGATACACGACTATCAGACCACAAATCCAATACCGGTAAACGTCATTCTTGATTTCTCCGGCGCAGGTGCCTTTGTTCCCGCACTGGCTGATATCCCACTCGCGGAAACGTCGCCAGACGCAACCCGCATTGTGCTGGCCAGCGCACGCGCCGGACGCGAAGCCCTACTGGCCAACGATGGGACCGTCAGCTTCTCACAGTACCTGCTCTCTGGTGTCATTTCAGGAGAGACACTGGGTGATGCGTACACCGCTGCACGCAGGGCCATCCGCCGTGTTTCAGGAAACGTCAGACAGCGTGCGATGGTCGACGACAATTTCAACGGCATTGCCAATGAAAAGAACATTGACGGGCTTCTGGCAAACGAGACCTATCTGGGCTCAGCCTTCGTCACCGGCGCCGACTCCCCTGAAATTGGAGAGGTCATTCCCCTGACCGCACTGGAAGCGCCGGGCACACCGATCACAATCTGGGCCGCCAATGTGGCAGGAATGACCGAAATATCCAATGTGTGGTGTGTCATTACCATACCCGGAAGCCTCGAAACCGCCTCGCTGCCGAAACTGGATCTGGTATGGAACAGCGCTGCCGACCGTTACGAGGCTGAACTCACCGGTCCACATCCGAAAGGAACCACCATTCTCACCTTTTATGCCCAGGATATCCTGGGCGAAATCTCCGACCCTGTCCAAAGCGAACTTCTTCTAGCAGACGCTTACGAACCGGATGACACACCTGAAACAGCCTCGCTCTATGACGGTTCGGCCCAGCAGCATAATTTCCACACTGATAACGATACAGACTGGACACGCGTGTATCTCGTCACGAATTTCATCTATGATTTCGAAACCTACCACTTCAGCGAAAATCTGGATACTGTTCTCGACCTCTATCGCGAACTTCCGGATGGCACACTTGAACTGCTGGATCATGTTGATGAGGAGGCTTCAGACCTTGGCGAATATACGGGCATCGACTACCCGTCAGCCGGCTGGTACTGGACGCGCGTCACACTTTTCACAGGTGCCACGAATACCCCCATCGGCACCTATGAACTCAGCATCGAAATTCCGGCGGCAGACGGCCTCACCTCTCTCATCGTGCTCGGCCTTGACGATGTGGTCGCAGCCGCACTTCCCTCCAACTCCACGGCAAGTGTCTCGGGGCTGGCAGACAAAGCGTTTAACGGATCGACTGCCGTCGCTTTTTCCGGGCTGACCAACGGCACCTATCTGGTTGAAGTCCCTACGCCGACCAACTTCTTCCCGCGTGAAGATCCAAACACGCCGAATCAGGTGCAGAGCCTGACCAATACGTATTACGCCAACCCGAGGGAGGTCACCGTTTCGGGCGGTTGGATCCTGACCGGCTTTGAAATGATCTCGGCTGTCAACGTTACCTCCGGCGTTGTGCGCGATGCATTCACGCACGCCTTTCTTGAAAACGCCCAGATATCCTTCACCGCTGCTAGCGGCAGTCTGAACGGCACCGTTGTCACCGGCGGCGTGATCTTGACCAGCTACAGTACAAATTGGCTGAGTAACACGGCAGGTCAATACCCGGACAGCATCACCCTCGGCGCATGCAACTGGGACTTGGGAGTGACGCTCTCGGGATACACACCCTATACGCAGGTAGGCGCTGTCAGCAACCCTGCCGCCGGCGATGAACTGGACCTGGGCACCACCTACCTGACACCGGTTGATGCCAACAGCAACAGTGTCGCAGACGCGTGGGAAGACATCTACTTTTCCGGCGGCATGTCAGAAACAGAGGATAGCGATTCTGACGGGCTCAACAACCTGAGTGAATATCTCTGCGGAACCGATCCCACCAACGCGCTCAGCGTGTTGCAGTTCACGAACTGCACAGGCACAGCCAGCATGGCCTGGGGTACAGTCGGCGGCCGCAGCTATCAGATCATGGCGGTTACCTCACTGGTCAATTTCGCAACAATAACGACCAACGGTCCGTGGGAAGCCAGCCATGATCAAGAGAGCATGGAGTGGACTGATCCCGACGCCTCTTTATACAAATCCCGGTTCTACCGCATTCGACTCGACAATCCGTAATCTTTATTTTGTTGCGTTCGACCTTGTCATAAGCTTAAACTGTTAGCAATTCTTGACTGGTGTCAGTCGGTAGCGGAGATTAACTTATGTTCATTAAATCGGATGGTAAACAGATCGATACAAGCAGCCTTTTCAGCACACTGATGGACAACTTCCCCGATATGATTCACTCTGTGGATGAGCAGGGTAAAATCATTTTCTTCAACCGCAGGGCAAATGACTTGCTGGGTTACACCGAAAACGAGTTGTCCGGCATGAACATCCGCCAGCTCTATGCGCCAGAGGTCTGGGAAACGGTTAAGAAGGGGTTTCACGAAATCAAGCAGTCCGGCGAAAAACGTGTTGAAAGCATCTTCGCATGCAAAGATGGCACACGCATCCCGGTCGAACTCACAACCCTGGTGATCCGCGACAAGCAGGGTGCCTTTGTTCAAACTTTCACGATATCACGAGACTTGCGCAAATTGAAGGAGATGCAGGACAGCATGATTCATGCGGGCCGTCTCGCTGCGGTCGGCGAACTGGCAGCTGGCGTGGTGCACGATCTCAACAACCCGTTGGCCTCAATCATGCTGGCCAGCACATTATTAAAGCAACTGCCAAGCAACACCGACCTGACCGGAGATGCGTCAAACGATCAGATGGCCATGGCCTGCAACATCATCCAGGAATCCGCCGAAACTATGGAGCATCTGACAACACGTCTGCGCGACTTCATGCGTGGCGTCAAGGAACAGCACACACCGGTTGACCTGTTCGATCCAATCAATGATGCACTGTTTATCCTGGACTACCGGATCAAAAACGTCAAGGTCCAGGTATCCTGTCCAATCATTAAATCCAAACACTGGACCACTGGCGATCGAAACCAGATTGAACAGGTTTTTCTCAATCTCTTTGCCAACGCCTGTGACGCCATGACTCCATGCGATATCCGCAAACTGAGCGTTGACATTCAGCAGGAGATTGTAAACGACAAACCGTTCTGGCGCTGCATGGTCAGCGACACTGGCGAGGGAATTGCACCTCAGCAACAGGAAAAGGTCTTCAAGGCGTTTGAGACCACAAAACCGCGCGGCAAGGGCACGGGACTTGGACTGAGTATCGCCCGTACAATTCTGACGGAACATAACGGCAATATACTGCTGAGTTCCGAACCCGGAAAAGGCACCACCTTCTCCGTTCTCCTGCCCGTTACACCGCTTCCGACAGACCCCGTGAGACTTCATATAAAATAATACATTACTCAGCGGATCAGGATCATCGTACCAGCATTATAAACTATACTAACCTCTTTGCTGGCCGGATAATAGTGTAGCAACCATGCGGAGGGAAGATTGTCAGAGTTAAAAGTTCCGCTTAGTGTTCCCGTACAGCTTGCCACGGTGTAACGATTGTACTTGGTAAGCAAATCGGTATCCATCACATCCAGAGCCAGATCAGAAATATCCAGATCTCCCTGCACATGCAGTCGGTCTCCTGAACCATCAATATTCACATCCACAGTGAGAGTTCCGCTTAAGGAGCAGGACTCCGCTAATGTCAGCGTGCCGCAAGAACCTGCGTCACCGGGGGCAACAGAGTTTGTCACCGTTAAACCGCTGTTGTTACTGATAGTTCCACCACCACCTATTCCGGCGAGCGTCTGCGTCTTGCCATTGACATTGAAAACTGCATTGGAAGAGACCAGCACCATATTGTCCGGAAGCAGAGTATTATCCTGCCCGAAAACGAGAGTCCCCCCCTCAACAGAGGTCACACCGTTATAGGTATTGGTGTGATTGAGCGAAAACATTCCGGTTCCCTTTTTAGTCAGGCCTCCATCAGCAACGGCACCGCTGTACAGCTGTTGCTTACAATCAACAGTAAATCCATTACTGTCGATCACCGCACCGCCTTCACGCACCGTGAAGAAAATATAGGCCGTATAGTTTGAGTGCGTCGACATCATAAAATCACTGCGGGAACTTTTTGCCACTAAAGTACCACCGTTGAGATTGACCCGACCACGGGCAGACGTTTTTGAGTCCACATAAAAACGGAGCAAACGAATCGTACCTCCGGTATTGACATTGATCACGTTGCTATCCGGTCCGGCATTACTGTTCTGCGAAATCCGCAGGGTCTGCAAATCCAGCACCCCGCTGTCACTCACAGTTGTGTTGCCGGTGCCCGAGTACGCATTCAACAGCTCAGCCACCGTACTGAGATTAACCACTCCGTTGGTAATGGTCAGAGATCCGTTCTTTATCGCGGCATAGCCACCCCCGGTGGTCCGGGTATACCCGCCGCCTACCACCAGCATACCACCGTAAACAAGAAAGCCGGAGGAGGCGACACCGCCACTGGCAATCGTCACCTCATTGGTACCGCTCAAAATGGAACAGACCCCCATTTGTGCATGCAGTGTCTGAACCGAGAATCCTGAGTCATCACCAGGATCAAGCCGCGTCACCCCCACGCCCAGTTTCGGGTCAAAATTCTTTCCAAGCAGATTATCGCTTCCACTTTTTCAGAGCGCCCACAGTTGACAAGGGGTGGATAGTCTGATAAATTGAAAACCAAATTGGGGTTAAGAAATTAGAAAATTATCGTCAAAAGAATATTAAAGATAAGTGCCTGAGTTGGAGCGGGCAAAGTCTTTTGGTCAAAGGGGGGGGGATAAAAATGAGAACGAAGAAAAACTTCATGGAACATGCAGCCTTGGATAATGAAACACCATTTTCACGACGTACTTTTCTCACCGCCTCCGGGCTTGCCGCGGCGGGAGCAGTCCTGCCCGGTAGCTCATCAGCTGCGATGGATGAAGTTTCTGCAAAAAAACAACCTATCAAAATCGGACAGATCGGCACCGCCAACCAACACGCCTACAAAATGGGAACGCTACGCAAGCTGAAAGATCTTTTCGAGGTTGTCGGCTTTGTGGAAGACGACCCGAAACTACGTGCAAAAGCCTTGAAAAATGGGACTTTCAAAGGACTGAAAGTAATGTCTGAGGCCGAACTTCTGGCTGTTCCCGGTCTTCAGGCTGTATCAATTGAAACCGAAGAACGTCTCTGCATCCCCCCCGCCCTGCGCTGCATCCAGGCGGGGAAGCACATCCATCTGGACAAACCATGCGGCGAATCACTACCTGAGTTCAAAGAGTTACTGGACGAAGCAGAAGCCAGGAAGCTGACTGTCCAAG
This sequence comes from Kiritimatiellia bacterium, assembly GCA_027858965.1. Taxonomy (GTDB): domain Bacteria; phylum Verrucomicrobiota; class Kiritimatiellia; order RFP12; family UBA1067; genus M55B167. The sequence goes on along the minus strand of JAQIBS010000065.1, from coordinate 17,866 downwards.
TGGGCTACATGTACCGGAACAGCCCAGCAATACTATTCTGCATCAAAGCGGTGAAGGAAGGCCTGATCGGAAATGTATTCGATCTCGACTCCTCCATGGGTCGCTACGACGGAACGGGTTACCGGAACATCATTAAACGCTATAAAGGCGGAATAGCCTACATTCTGGCCTGCCACCTGATCGATACAGTTGTCTCTCTCATGGGGGCACCGGAAAAAGTCACCCCGTATCTCCGTCAGACCCGCGCCGACGGCGTGCTCGATAACTGCCTGGCTGTCTTCGAGTTCCCCGGCAACCGACTAGCCACAATACGGACATCCATTACCGAAGCCCAGGGCTTTAAGAAGCGGCATATCAAGGTAATGGGCGACAAGGGAAGTATCATCATTGAACCTATTGAATCGCAGGGCAACAGGTCCGGAGGTGTAGTTAAGCTGGCACTCGAAGCAGACCGCGGCGGTTATAAAAAAGGTATCCAGACTATTGAACAGCCGCCGTTGAAAGACCGCTACATAGACCAGTGGAAGGAGTTTGCAGCTATTCTGAACGGAGAGATGGCCAACCCCTACACCTATGAACATGATTATGACGTACACAAATGCTTTCTGGAGTCCTGCGGTCTGCCGCTGGATGTGTAGTTCGTGCTGCGCACGAACGCATGGCGCATAGGGCAGAGGGCATAGAGAAGACGTTTGTCTGTGCTTATGCCCTCTCTTCTCTATGCTCCATGCCCTATGCTCTATGCGATGCAACCCATAACGAACAATTTTCGATTTAACGAGAGCAATCAATAAAAAAGGGGGATGAATGAAAAGACGGGATTTCATCAAGACAGTAACAACCGGAGTCGGAGGACTGACGGTATTGGGAGCGAGCGGGCAGGAAACGACAGTTGCGAATAAGCCCCTGCGAGTGGCGTTGATCGGCTGTGGGGGTTATGGCACCTATGCGCATATCCCGGCAATACTCGGACATGGAACAAGTGTAAAATCACAGGATGGCACGCACACACACAACCCGGAGACCGGCGGTGAGCGACTCGTAGCTGTCGTGGATCCAGACAGTCGCCGGATTGCCGGCGCAATGGCGCGAGCCAAAAAGATAGCACCGGGCATAGACACATCTAAAATCCGCAAGTATGCCGACTACCGCAAGATGTTCGATGAGATGGGAGACGAACTGGACGCAGTGATCATCGCCACCCCCATACACCAACACGCACTGCCCGCATTAATGGCCATACGCCGCCGCATTCATGTGTATCTGGAAAAGCCGCTTGCTCACACTATCGAGGAAGTCCGGATGCTCACAGAGGAAGCAAACAAATACGGTGTTGCCACACAGATGGGCAACTGGGGACAGTCAACAGAGGGTCCCCGCCTCCTGTGCGAATACTTCCAGGCAGGTGCCATTGGTGATATCCGAGAGGTCCACTGCTGGAGCGACCGTGTTGACGGGCTGCCTCCCGACACACCACGCCCTCCAGCCATCCCTGTTCCGAAAGGACTAAACTGGGATCTGTGGCTTGGTGGCGCACCTCACCGCGATTTCCATAGCGGACTCCTTAATTTTTATTGGAATGCGTGGCGCGATTTCGGCAATGCCACCATCGGCAACATGGGTTGTCATATCATCAACCACGCCCATTTCGCATTGAATCTTGCCAAACCTGCGTCGGTTGAACTGGAAGAGGTGTATGGCGGCAGCGATGAAAGCTGGCCTATCCGCAACCGCATTCGCTGGAACTTCCCTGCCCGTGGGGAAATGCCCCCGCTCAAGCTCTACTGGTACGACGGAATCGCACCTGGTGCACCGTACAACAAAGAGACCGTAGGCGGAGGAGGTCACAGACGTATGAGGCGCGATCTTGCATATGCGCCACCGATCCGTACCGAAATAGAGAAAAAGTACAACCGGCAATTCACAGGGGAGGGCTCTCTGTTCATTGGCGATAAAGGGGTCTTCACCATGGGCCGGCACGGCGACGGATTCCGAATGGTTCCTGAGAAGGCACACCGTGCCTTTAAGAAACCGCCCCGCACTCTTCCGCGTATCAAAGGTACACATCAGGAGGATTTCTTCCGGGCATGTCGTGGAGGTACACCGGCCAGCTCCAACTTCAACCATGGAGGACCGCTGGCGGAACTGGTGCTGCTCGGCAACCTCGCAGTTTACGCGGGAGTCGGAAAACGCATTGAATGGGACTCAGCAAAGATGAGTTGCACCAATATGCCGGAAATCAACCGCTATCTGAAGACTTCGTACCGCAAAGGCTGGGAGATTTAAGAAGTGCGAGAGTTCTAAAGTGCAAGAGTGCTAAAGTTTGTTAGCCAGCTTTGCTGGCCCCGCGACTGCGGGGTGTGAGAGAGCTGCATTCAGAGTTTATAGTTTGGAGAACTGCCGCGGCCATCCGGAGCTTGGCCAAGCGAAGCATGGGAGGGAGAAGCAGCAGCAGCAAAACAAAAAAACGTAGCAACAACCTCTGTGGCTCCGTGCCTCTGTGTTAAATTAAAAAGGGAGTACAAAATGAAAAGACGTGATTTCATCAAGACAGTATCAGCTGGTGTCAGTGGGATGTCGGTTTTAGGAGCACAGGGACAAGACAAGGCTCCCGCAAAGAAACCTCTACGCATAGCGGTGATCGGTTGTGGAGACAGAGGTGTCAGAACACTTCTCGTTGAATCCTGCAAAGAGCAGGTCGTCGCACTTGCAGATCCCGACCCCCAGCGGATCAAAGCGGCGCTGGACAGAGTACGCAAGATGGCTCCAGATGTGGATGTAACCAAAATTAAAACCTTCTCCGACTACCACGAACTCTTTGACAAAATGGGCACGGAACTGGATGCAGCTGTGATCGCAACATGCAACCACCACCACGCGCCGGCAGCTCTGATGGCCATGAAACGCGGCATCCATGTATACGTTGAAAAACCCCTGACGCACACAATTTATGAAGCACGACAGCTTAAGGAGGCAGCAAAAAAATATGGCGTTGTAACCCAGATGGGACAACACGGACACTCAAACGAAGGTTGCCGCCGACTCTGCGAATATATCGAAGCCGGAGCCATCGGCCAAGTGCACGAGGTTCACTGCTGGACAAGACGATGCAACGGTCTTCCCTCCGGATATAAATCACCTGCCCTTCCCCTGCCGCAAGGCTTTGACTGGGATTCATGGATCGGTCCCGCACCCTTCCGTAAATTCCATGATGACCTGCATCCACACAACTGGCATCTCTGGACTGATTTCGGCAATGGCTCAATCGGCAACATGGGCTGCCACATTATCGATCCATCCTACTGGGCACTCAAACTCAAAGCACCCGAGTCGGTGGAGGTTGAAGAGATGCGAGGAGGCGGAAACGGTACCTGGCCTATCAGCACCCGCATCCGTTTTGATTTTCCTGCACGCGAAGGCATGGATCCCGTCAAAATCTACTGGCATGACGGACTTGCAAAAGGGGTGGAGTACAGCCGAGAAACAGTGCAGAAACGCTGGAGAAGTGTCAATAAACGCGAGTGGCAGAACGTCCCCCCGCTACTGGATGAACTGGAAAAGAAGTACAACAGGAATTTCGGCAATAACGGCTCTCTGCTCATAGGCGACAAAGGCATCATGTGCATGGGTGAGTTCGGAGATGGCTGCCGCATTGTGCCGGAAGAGGCCCACCGCGCATTTCCAGTTCCCAAAAAGCTGCTGCCGCGCGTCAAAGGCACCCATCAGGATGACTTCTTCCAGGCGTGTCATAATGGAACACAGGCCTGCGCTAACTTTGAGTATTCAGCACCTCTGGCTGAGATCGCCCTGCTTGGAAACCTCGCAATGCTTGCTGGTCTCAAACGTCGTGTCGAATGGGATGGCAATGCGATGCGCTGCACGAATATACCGGAGCTGAACAAATACGTGAAAACAACTTATCGCGACGGATGGAAGATCTAAGTTAGTGCGCGAGTTCTAAAGTGCGAGAATGCGCGAGTTGAAGTAGCTCAGCAGGGTCGCTTGCGGCCCGGATCTCCAACCCTTTAAACCCTTTAACCCTTCAACCTAAGAAACAGGAGTAAGTAACAAATGAACAAAGCCTTTGAACGGGGTGCACCTGCACCAGGAAAATGGATAGTGGCCGCAATCCTGATTGCGATTACCGCAACACATGCGCAAGAAAAAGAGAAGAAGTTCCCGCTCTCTATTGACATGCATTTGAAAACTTCCTCGGCATATGTGTGGCGCGGCAAAGTTCTGGATAAAGATCCTGTAACTCAGCCCAGTATAATAGGAACACTGGACCTGGATGATTACGGTTCTTTTTCGATGAAGGTGTGGAGCAACTGGGATCTCTCCACAAAGCAGTCGAATTCCAAGACAACTAAAAATAACGGAGGAATCAATGTTCTGGAATTCGTTCCATCATATTCAAAGGACTTCGGTCCTGTCGGGGTTACAATCGGTAGCATCTGGTATACCTTTTACCCTAGAACCGTAAACAGCACCAGAGAACTTTTTTTGACACTGGCTTATAAAAATCCCGTTGTCACACCATCTATCACAGTATATTACGACTACTGGGAAGTGGGCGAAGGTTTTATGGAGAATAATCCCTACGACAACATATATTGTCGAGCCGCACTGAATAAAACCATTCCAATCAATGATAGATTATCCTTATCAGGAACAGCTCTTCTGGGAGCAGCAGGAAGTCATTACAACGAAGTCAGATATCGGTCTTCCGATGGCGAGGGGTTCGCAGACTATGAATTTTCAACCTGCCTGACATACGCCGTCACCGGCAACTTTTCAGTTGCGGGAAAACTGGCATATACCGGGCTGGTCGGTGGCGGAGCCGGTCTTGACCGTGACAACATTTCTCCTAACGAGATTTTCTGGGGCGGCATCAATATGAGATTGGTATATTAAGAGCTTAGGGCATGGCGCAGAAAGCCACAACCAATACGAACGTCCAATCCCGCCTTGCGGGAAGTGGTAGCGCGACCGCCGTCGTCCCGCAAGCGGGACTATGGTGTGACATGCCGATCGGTCATTTTTCCTAAACACTGAACACCATTTACAAAATTTTAACGAAGCATAGTACAATTCAAACTGTAGACCGTGTGTCCTCACCCGGCCTCTGTAAAAGACAAACAAGGAGTCAAAGTGAAAAGACGGGATTTTATCAGGACGGTAACAGCCGGTGTCGGAGGAATGTCGGTTCTGGGTGCTAGCGGACAGGACAAGGCGGCTGCAAATAAGACCCTGCGCGTAGCGCTGATCGGCTGCGGCGCCCGTGCTTGTCACGCGCTGCTACCGAACATCGTCAACTCAGGAATAGCAGAGATCGTTGCATTCGTTGACCCGGACGGGCGCGCCATCACTAATGCGCGAAAACGCGTAAAGAAGTTTCGGCCAGACGCACAGGTGGAATCCGTCGCCGCATTCGGCGACTACCGCGACTTCTATACGCAGATGTCTGGTGACGTGGATGCAGTTTTTATCGCGACACCCAACCACCAGCACTGTCTGCCGGCACTTCTCGCTTTCCGCAACGGCATCCACGCCTATGTCGAGAAACCCATGGCCTACACAGTCGAGGAGGGTCGCCGGATGCTCGCCGAAGCCCGCACCCACAAAGTGGTCACGCAAATGGGCCACCACGGCCACTCCAACGAAGGCGCGCGCCGACTCTGTGAATACGTCTGGGCAGGGGCCATAGGCCAAGTCAAAGAAGTTTACTGCTGGACCAACCGACTTAATGCGCGCGAGCAACCGCTCCCGAAAGACTCGGCCTGTCCAAAATATTTAGACTGGGACAAATGGATAGGACCGGCGGCGTGGCGCAACTTCACCAAAGGACTTCACCCCGCTGGCTGGTATTCTTGGCGCGGGTTCGGCAGCGCGACCGTCGGCAACATGGGAAACCACGTCATCGATCCTGTTTTCTGGGCGTTAAAGCTCGGCAGCCCGGAGAGCGTCCAGCTCGCGGATTTTCTTCCGGGCTCGGAAGAATCCTGGGGACTCCGCGACCACATCATATGGAAGTTCCCAAAGCGCGGCGATCTCGCACCCGTCGAAATGCATTGGTTTGACGGGCTTAAAGACGGCCTGCACTTTGATGACAGCACTTGGACGTCGGGCGGCGTATACAAGTATATCGTCAAGAAAGAGAACCAGAACCTGCCACCAAAACTGGTGGAGCTAGAAAAGAAGTACAATGTCGACCTCGGCCGTTGTGCTTCAATTCTGATTGGAGAAAAGGGAATTCTCTGCATCAGCGTGTTTGGTGAAAGTCTGCGTTTCGTACCGGACAGCCTCCGTTCTTCGATCACCCCGCCACCCAAGACGATCCCGCGCATTAAAGGTTCGCACCAGCTGGATTTCATGCGTGCGTGTCAGGGCGGTCCGGCGGCCTGCGCGAACTTCGACTATTCTCAGCCGCTAAACGAAATCATGCTGCTGGGCATCGCCGCCATCGAGGAGGGCTCCGGCAAACAACTGGATTGGGATGGTAAGACTGGACGTTTCACCAATGACGTCGCGGCTAACAAGCTTCTGAGCCGTCCGAACCGCAAGGGGTGGGACAGTTAAGAAGTGCGAGAGTTCTAAAGTTCTAAAGTTTGTTAGCCAGCTTTGCTGGCCCCGCGACTGCGGGGTTGCTTCCATAAAACAGGATAAAATGCGTCATGCGTCATGCGTCATGCGTCATGTGTCATGCGTCATGCGTTATATTTTTATTAATCAACAATCAGGAGTACAAAATGAAAAGACGTGATTTCATCAAGACAGTTTCAGCCGGTGTCGGCGGAATATCGGTATTGGGAGTACATGCACAAAACACCCCGCCTGTCAAAAAGCCACGCATAAAAATCGGACAGATCGGCATCTGTCATGAACACGCCAAGGGCAAGATAGATGCCCTTAAAAAATACCCTGATATCTTTGAGATTGTCGGGGTGGTTGATGACCGCAGTTCCAAAGCTGCAAGATTTGCAGGAAGTGACCTGAAACCGTATAAGGGGCTGAAATGGCTGACCGAAGAGGAGCTGTTCAACACCCCCGGTCTTCAGGCCGTCGCAGTTGAACCGGCAAACTCCGACCTGGTTCCTACCGCGTTGCGCTGCATGGAACACAAGCTCGCTATGCACATGGACAAACCGGGCGGGGAAGATCTTGCTCTGTTTGGCAAACTGCTGGATGGGTGCAAAGAAAGTGATCTCCCCTTCCAGATGGGCTACATGCTCCGCAACAATCCGGCAATCCAGTTCATCCAGAAGGCGCTTCGTGAAGATTGGCTGGGTGATATTTTTGAGATTCAGGCAGATATGAATCATGATTACGGCAACAAAAAATATCAGAAGTATCTGAGCAATTACAACGGCGGCACATGTTTTAATCTGTTATGCCACCACATCGACTGGATCGTTAATGTTCTTGGGCGGCCGGTAAATGTTACTCCGTTCTTAAGATCAACACCGGGATCCGAAAGCGGAGGCAAAAACAATTGCATGACGGTACTGGAGTATCCTCACACATTTGTCACGCTGCGTTCTTGTGGCCAGGTAAAGGGCGGCGTAGGCAAACGGAGTATACGCATTATCGGCTCAAATGGAACCATTGAACTGAGTCCCATTGAACGGTTCGGCACTCCCATGCACGTGCAGATGAAACTGAATAAGGGCATTGAGAAATATCCCGCAGGTTCACACACGGTTGATTTCACAATTAAACAGGGACGCTACGGAGAACAGATTCTTGAGCTGGCTGCAATCATTCGAGGGGAAAAGAAAAACCCGTATACATACGAACATGATTACCTGGCCCAGAAAGTTCTGCTGGCCGCGGCCGGGAACATGGAATGGCAAGCCATTTAAGAAAGTGCGAAAGTTCTAAAGCTTTGCTTTAACCAGCATAGCTGGCCCCGCATCTGCGGGATGCGAGAGTGCGCGAGTTGAAGTGGTAGGCTGCAAAGCCGCAATCAAAATTGTTTTCAGACAGGATTGCCGCTCCATATTTCCTGCGCATAGCTGCACGGAAAGAGGCGACAGCAGCTCTTGCACTCTTTGTTCCCTTCTACTTCTTCTTATACGGCGGCAAGGACGTGACCACATGCTCCACCGGCCAGCTCACGCGATTTTCATCCTGATAGAGACCGACCTTATCAAACGGAATGCTTTTGAATCCGATCTTCTTAAATGCGGGAGATTCGTCGCTGAGATTGAAATTTTGATCCTTCTCATCCACAAACTTCGGATCAACATCAACCATGTTGTTCTCAATGGTCAACAGATCGTAGACGCTTCTCTGGATGTGGTGCCACCATGCATTATTGTAGCTCTTACTTACGGGAGGTTTGTTCCATCCGGTGCGTCGCAGGTTTTCTCCATCCCCCTGCCAAAAGATATTACCGCGCAGAATATTCCCTTTTGGAAAGGTGGGATCATCATCAAGCATTACTGCCAGCTTTGGAAAGCGTGTGCTGTAAGGGGGAACCTGAAAATGAACGCCGGGTGGCAGCACCCCTTCCTTCTTAGCCCGCACAATCCGAGGATCACCATACTGCGCCGCCCAGTTGCCCGGAGCATAGCGGGCATCCATATGAAATGCCTGAGGACAATCAACAAAAATATTATTTTCAACAAGAGTATCGCGTCCACCACCGATAAAAACAGGCCTCAGAACCTGATGGAAGATATTACCCCGCACAGTTGTTCCGGAGTTGGCATCGTCGAGATAGATTCCATTACACGCCCCGCCATCCTTGCCACAGATATGATGGAGGTAGTTGTGCTCAAAAACATCTCCACGCATGCACCAGCTTCGTCCGCCGTAAATTGCCCCGCAGTCGTGCGACTCCTGACATACATTGTGAATCTCGTTGTACTCAAAGCGATGTAATGGACCACCATAAACAATTGCGGAATGCGGCGCATCATGGATCAGGTTGTGAGAGACACGCAAGCCGCAACCTGTCATCAGAACTCCCGGACGATAGGTCCTGTCCCAGCGCCCGAAGTGATGAATATGACAGTTCTCAACGAAGTGCCCTGCCGACACGAGTTTATGCCGATCACCACCGGCCATGAAAACCCCGCCGCCGCCCATGCCGGTCATGTCGCAACCGATCACGGAGCACTCCCGGCCATCAACTATCGTAACACCGTAGTTCGTCACATTCCGGATTGAGCAAGCTGCCACCTGACATTTCCGGCTCTCCTTAATCCGCACTGCCGAGCCGCGAGCTGTCTCAAGGGTCAACCCATGCAATGAAACATACGCTGTGTTGTCCAAGCGGAAAAGACCATCACTCACCGACACCTCAACCCTTGCTTCATTCAACTATGCTGGAGGATAAAAGTAGAGCACCCCCACCTCGCGATCGATGTACCACTCACCTGGAGCATCAATCTCACAGAACAGGTTAAGTCCGAAGAACCACATTCCATCCCGATAGCCGCTATAGGTATGATAGGGCTTGGTCAGTTCCATTATCTTCTTCTCAGGATCAAACGATTTAATCCGATGAGTCTGCAGTACCCAGTCACGAAACCAGTATCCCCGGACCATCGCATCTTTTTCCTTTGTCCAGCGACCAGGGCGATCATCAACACAAGTGAAAATTCCCTCCTTGCATCCGGGCAAACCTCGAACTTTAAACTTCGTCTCTCCCAGCACCTTGTCGACATGAGTAAAGCCTTTATTCGGCCAGCGCGACATCTGCATTGGCTTGCCATCACAGAAGAGTTCAAGACGCGATTTGATATTCTTTCCGGTTTTCTTGACAAAACGCTGCGCAGCCATTGCATCGCCCTGTGTTGCCTCATTCTGATTGTCATCCTTCTGGTGACGAACCTGCACCTCCCACTCGGCATCATGCAGCAGATCACCGTACTCTGTTACGCCCAGCGCCTTCAGGTCCGCCTGATAAACCTTGCCGCGTGCCTCAACCGGCAGACGTTCAAGCAGCACCGGATCTGTCACCGGTTTCCAATCATTGATACGCCGTCCGCCCGAAATCACAACCTCTGCATCCGGCTGGCCACAATATACAATGGGAGTCTCTGCCGTACCGGAATCCTCTGCCGTCAGGACTAACGGCTCACTCCGCTGATACCGTCCCTCCAGAATTGCTACTGTCACACCCCCGACAGGAAGCCCCCCGCTCTTCTTGATGTTCCTGATTTCGTCACGCGCCCGTTCAAGCGTAGCGAAAGGTCCCTCCGTACCTTTCATCTGCTTAGCTGCCCGACCGCTCCAGCCATCATCACCCGTCGTTGAGACATATAGAACAAGACCGGCTTCCTCCTCCAGCTCCCTCTGCCATGACGGAGCCTTGCCCGAAAGGCCGATCACCTCACAACCTACGAGCAGAGCCGACAGGCAGAACAATGACATTACAGTAAATATGCTTCGAATCTTCATTTTTTCAACTCTTTCTAATCGATATAAACAAATCATTTGCCACGCAGCTTTTGGCGACGTAACATGATTATAAAATGTGGCGTTGGCTCTCAGAGCCAAATATAGGCTGGGTAAATTGGCTCTGAGAGCCAACACTACAACAATTTGCTTGGTTTAAGACACCCCGGACGTTGTCCGGGGTTAAGGTGAACAGCCCTTTCAGAGCACACTTATTACTTCACCTTTGACCACAGGTAGAAGCGGATGCCCTCTGCGGCAACAGGTTCGCCTGCTTTCAATGCTTTAGTTTCGCCCGGCACATACTCGCCAAGGAGCTTGCGGCCTGCGGCGGAAAGTTTCACAGTCTCCGGTTTGTCGCCATAGTTCCACACCACAACGCCAAGACGTCCGTCTTCAGCGAGGAACCCGTGTGCGACCGAATTATTGCCCTCGAAGGTAATGCCCTCGACATCGATAAAGCGGCCATTTTTGAGGAAATCGGCAAACTGGTTTCGCATTGCAATCACATCACGCATATATTTCGCGGCCGGTTTCGGCGGTGTTGAGCAGACCAGGCGGACGTCTGGGGGCGAGTTGCAATCGGAGTAATCTTTAGACACCGGCATCGTGTGTTTCAGGTACTTCACATCACCGGTGTAACGCGATTCGTTCTCGTGGCGGAAACCGTAAAAGCAAGCAAAGTTCGAGATGTTGCGAGTCGACATCGGATTTGCATTGCGCTGGGTTACGATAAGCTCAGGAAACGTGTATCGAAACAGCTCGGGAAATGTCTTCTGCCCCGGCGTTGGAATAATGGTTTTAAGCCCCACACCGCAGCCATGGAAATAGGGAAAATCACCCGCGAGTCCATCAATAACCCACTCGGTCATAACAACGAAACCAGGCTTGCGTGCCCGCAGAGCGTCAGTCAGACGCTTGGTAAGTCTGAAGCGATCCTCAGCCCATGCATCAATCGGATTGACGTGACCGTGCTCCTCATTGTAGCAGAAGCCCGGTCCCCCGATTCCGAACTGATCATAAATAAAGCCGTCAGCGCCAAGATCCTGAGCTTCGGAACCAAGTTTAAACATCCGCTGATACCAGATCTCGGAACCGAAACACCCCCGTGCAAAAGTCGGGTCGGGAGTTGACTTGAATTTGTTATACCGATCCGAGTAGGGCTTTCCATCGGGCTGAATCGAAGTGCAGTCAGCACCATGTTTCTTGTAGAAATTGGAAGCGGTATCAATCAGCTGTCCGTTAGCATAAAGGATCACCTTCTTGCCACGTTTCTGCACCCTCTTAATCGCCTTTTTAAGCACCTCAGGGCCACCCATCTTCGGGTCGGGATAGTTGTCGGGATAGAGGCGGTCGTGTCCACCATGAGCCCAACCAAAGAGCCCCAGCACATCGAGTCCCCACTCGTCGGCAATGTCAGCAACCTCATCGAGTTTATCATAGGGAAACATCAGGTCGCCGTTCTGCTGCTTGAGAATGCAGAGAAACCAGCCGTTGTTTTCATTGCGAACCCAATCGGGTGTCGGAGCCCACTTCAGCCAGGTGTCGACCCACGCACGATAGTGACGTGATGCGGTGTGCCACGTTCCTTCATACGGCATCACGACAGCAGGAGCCGACGTCCAGCTCTTACCAGTCATGCAGTACGGTTCATTTTCGAGCGAGTAGTCATACCCGTTCTTCCGGTTGGCGATGTTGAAACTCTTTCGCTTTCTCTGTTCATCATGACACGCCAGATAGAGACCTGCCTTGCCACCATCGAGGATAAAATACTGCATTGAGCAATATTGACCCGACGGATAGGTTAAGCGACGGCTCTTACCAAACTGCTTGGGCGTCGCCACCCGCTCACCAAGAACTTTCGGCAGAAGCGCAGCAATCTCCTGATGATCGCCACCCGGCTTGCTGATCTTGAAAAGGATCGGATACTTAAGGCTCTTTACGCAACAGCCCTCTGCGCTGTTATCGATCTTGGCAAGAAACTGGAACTCGTCGCCCTTCTGGAGCACCTGAAGCGTCAGGCCGATCTGCCACGTCTGATCGCCGTGGCGAAGCAAATCATAGCGGAACTCGAAACCGCCGTCGATCGCCTTGAAAGCGGGCGCATTCTGCTTATCCGGGGTAAAACTGACAGGATCGCTCAGCTTAAAAGCACTTGTGCCCTTGGAAAGAGTGATTTTCCACGCCTCGGCAGCTCTAACACTCCAAGTCGGGCAGTCAGCGCTGGACGGCGTAAACAACATCGCGCCATCAGGATCAACACTAAGTTCTCCTGCGGAATTTTTCAGCACCCCCTTCTCAGCCGTACTGGCAAAAGAATCTACTGCTGTAAGAACCATAACACATGCTGCTACACTCAGGCTGCAAGCGGTTTTCACCAATCTTCGTTTCATAATTTTCCCTGTTTGATATTAGTTGCTTATAGCTCAGAAGCTGCAACTTGAGCTGGTAGCTGGTAGCAAATACATCAGAGCAAACTACAAGCTACTGGCTACTGGCTACAAGCTGGGTTGCGGGCGAAGCCTGCATTGGACTAAAAAATATCACAAATCTTTAAGCTTCCGCAAGCAAATCATACTAAAGCTCTCAACTCCTGTCGCAGAAAACAAGAAACTCAAGAAGCCATCTTCATAAGTTCTTGCAAGAAAACAACTAATATTATATCTGAAACAGCAGTCAACTAACGATCTTTTTGGACAAATATAAATGATTTTAACCACGAAAAACGTAGCGAGTGAGCCCCGCAAATTCGAACGTTCAACATCCAACGAAAGGCAGCGCTTTGCGCGATCAGTTAACTTAAGGATGAAAAAACGTACCTAAAAAACGTAACGCAGCATAGCCGCCTGTCTGCGTGCTACGCACAGGCAGGCAACCAAATTCTTTTTTTTCTTTAGTCTTATGCAACGCGTAGCGTTGTTGATTAATGCAGTGATGCATATTACACAACTGATCAATGAAAGAGAAAAGATTTGCATATCACAAATGAAAAGGAAACTTCGAGGCAAGATACAGTGGATAATAATATCTCTTCGCCTCTTGGTTAACTCCCATATTACGTGCACTGAATACAGCACAATATGAAGGTGAATATTTCTCAGCAAATACTCCCAAGCTCTTAGCTTGCGTAACCCATCCAGATTTTATTTCTACAGGTATTACAGAACCGTCCACCTCGCAAAGAAACTCCACCTCCGCTCGTTTTTCACGCCAACATGCAGAATTTTCGCGATTTGCCGCAATAAACTCCTGAGCAATGAAATTTTCAGCATAGTAACCGTTCTATGTTCCATATTGATAATCCAGAATAGTTTTCAGAGGCAGATTACTAAGCGCACCAAGTATCCCGACATCAAACACGAAAAGCTTGAAATAATTTTCTTTGCTATATACTGAAAAGGGAAGAAGCCCACTGTTTACAATAGGCAGACGGAGAATAAGTCCTGCGGCGGCAAGCCAGTCGATTGTTCCAACCAGACGTTCATAACCCTTAACCCCGGGAATAACATCTTTAAAGGTGAATTTTGATGAAGAACCATTCTGATCACGACCAAGTTGAGCTGGAATATTTCGCCAGAGTCGTTCCAGATGCATAGCATTCTGTTTTCCACAATGTTTAGCCATATCTGCAATATACTCAGATAACAAACGGTTCTGAATTTCCCTAACTTCCTGAAGGGCTGAGAACTGCTCATTTCTGCCATCCATAAATGTGACCACAATTTCAGGAAGGCCCCCTGTAATCAGATACAGTTTAAACTCATCCCAGAGCTTTGCATGCGCCAACTCTGAGAGAGGATTAGAATCACTGACCGCATTAAAGATATCAAAAAGCATTTTGTTCGGACCGGCCATCAAAAACTCTTCGAATGTCATGGGAAGCATCTGCAGTTCATCAACTTTACCCACAGGAAATGAACTATCCCCCAAGTGAACACCGAGTAGCGACCCTGCAGCGCAGACCGCTAACTCAGGCATCTTTTCTGCAAAGTATTTTAGAGAGGTAAGCGATCTGGGACATTGTTGAATTTCATCGAGTACCAACAGGTCCTGCTGTAAGTCGATGGACTCATTAAGGAAGAGAGAGAGGTCCTGCACTATTCGATGTGGATTCAGGTCACCATTGAATAATGATATTAACTGCTCCTGCTCTTCAAAATTCAAATAGTGGATTTTAGCGAAGTTGTTTCGCCCAAATTCCTGAAGCACATAGGTTTTTCCTACCTGGCGCGCCCCCTGCAACAGCAATGGTTTGCGTCTTGTTTTTTCTTTCCATTTAACAAGCTTTGTAGTGATCAAACGTTTCATAACCTTGTTTATACTCCTATCATACAAAATGTGCAAGCAGAAATTCACTAATTCGTGAATAAGTGCTACCACTTATTCACGGATTAGTGAATTTTATACGCCAAGAACCACAACGCAGGGGTGTCCTAACATACCGCCTAGCTAATTGAATTGAGAATAAAGTAACCCAAGTTTCCAGCCAAGCGCATCTTGCGTTTAGTGCAATTCTAACCTTTTCCGCATGTGAATCAGGCCTTGGGGACTACATATCCTCTTGGCGACTCATTTCTTGTGTCAGCTTCTTGTTTCGTCCACCGGTCAGAAAAGTCATATAACACAGGAATTGAACAACAAATAATTAACGGTGTAAGTCTGAACATCTATTCGCCAGAAAAAACCATAGCAGATTGTTTTAAGTACCGGAATCAACTTGGAACTGACCTAGCTGTTGAAGCACTGAAGAAATATCTCTCGCGGAAAAATGCGAAGCCAGCGGAGGTTCTCAGAATGGCAAAAATATGCAGAGTTGAAAAAGTGATCTACCCATACATGGAGGCGCTTGTATGATAGCTAATATTAAAAATATAGCAGCTTCTAACAAATACAATGGCAGGCTTTTTGCAGAAAACGAGATATAAAAAACGCACCTGAAACATTTGTGGAAATTGCAAAACACACCAGCAACTTTCTTATATCATTATTAAAGAGCGCCAAAAGATGGTCTTCGCTGGTTGTGCCTTACCGTAGATATGCGAATAGTATCGAGAGAAAATTTATACAATATATGATAACGCAGTTCCATTAAATCAACGGCCCATATTCTTCACAAATTCGCTGTGTGATAATCCCGGATCAATTCCTGCTTCCATCTCAGCATCACGCCGTATAACTTCTTCATCAGATACTGTATATCCGGTTTTCTTAAAGGAGTTAAGAAGGGTTGCAATCAAGGAAGCACGTTCACCAGGAGAGAGAACTGCAGCCTCTTTTTCTATGGTCTGTAACTTTGTCATAGGAACATTTTAGTATTCCCGTGAATAAATCGCAAACAGAATCATCACATGTTCATAAATTCGAACTATCAACTCAAAAGCAGAAATGATCTAAACACCCGTCTCCGCCAGCAACAGCGGGACTTCCGCGATTTCATTTTGATAAATCATACTCTTTTCTCATAATTATCACCTTTTCACAGGCATCCCATCAGTCTTCGTCCCGCAAGCGGGACTACGCCCTGACAAGTAGGATGCCGGCCGTTAGACTTTAGGAAAATCACAATTTCATACACTTCTTTTTTTAAGCTCGTTTGATAATTTCAAACAATTGCCATACGCTTTTCACCCAACAGCCTATAGCCCAAAGCCTAAAGCCTCTACGTCCCAATGGGACGCTAGTATCACCTTTTATATAAGCGGGATTCATTTATAGTAGTTTTTCTGGCAGAACTAATTCGCAAGACCCCACCTCATCCTTAGGGCGCACATCAGTTCCGTTGAACACTCCGCTGATTTAATGTGGAATAACGTAATGCAAGCATCCTGCTTGCCTGATTAGCCAAATTCCAAGCTAGAAGCTTGGTTTACGTTGACAAAACACCTGTATTAATCAATTGTTCAACTGATCTGACTTGCGCCCTCATACTTAATCCAACTTGACACTCTCCTACCTTCTAGATATTATGCAATTATTCTTGTGGTTGTTACTTGATATTGATATCAAGCAAATTTGCCTGTTTTCACATCCAATATCAGGGTATCAAACAAAATCACATGTTAATCATATGTTGGCCTATAAAGAATAGAGGAAGTTGGATGTACACACGAATAGCGAGGATGATTCTAGGTGCTGCACTACTTTGTGCCGGCTGTGTCGCCACAACGCGCAATGGGGATGGGGACTCACCGGATCTTGTGCTTAGGGTCACCGACAGCAACGGAACTGTGACTGAACTGGCGCATGCTCAAATACTCAAGGGGAAACGGGGTCAGACCTTAGATTAAAAGTTAGTGGGCTACAAGCTCTCATTCACCTGACTTTCAAGCTTTGCAGTCAACTTACCAATAAGTTTCTTCACTTCATCATTCTCCTGTACCGACCTCTGCAATTTGCGGAGCTGACAACTAACGGCGACACCGCTTTTAAGATTAAGCACTCCTGCGACTTCGCGCTGTACCAATCTCTAATTACTAAACTAAGGTCTGACCCCGTTTTTGCAAAAAAACAGGCTTGACTGTACATATGATAACGATATATGATGACGTCTATGAGAACAATCGTAGATATACCAGACAAAGTCATCGAAACGCTTGACCAAGTTGGTTCGACCGCACATCGCTCTCGAGCGGCACTCATCAGAGACGCTATTAACAGCTATTTATGTGAACACCACAGAGAAGAAAGCACTGAAGCTTTCGGGATTTGGAAAGACAAAATCACCGATGGTGTTGAATACCAGCGAAGAGTAAGAAACGAATGGGGTAATTGATGAAGGCTGTGTTTGACACAAACATTCTTATCGACTATCTCAATGGTTTTCAGGAGGCCAGAAAAGAGCTATCCCTTTTCGAAGATAAAATCATCAGCGTAATCACCCAGATTGAAGTGCTCTCTGGTGCAAAAACCAAAGAAGATGAGCGTATTATCCGTGCCTTCCTAGCATCATTCACAATTAGTGAATTGGATAACCATATTGCTGACAGAACAATAGATCTCCGACGCACATTGCGTTTGAAAATCCCTGATGCCATTATATATGCAACAGCAAAGGAACAGGGATGCATGGTTGTTTCAAGAAACACTAAGGATTTCAAAGAAGATTGGTTGGATGTAAGAGTTCCTTACAAACTTTGAAATAACAATCCGCCTAAAATATTGTTTATTCATGCCGATAAGAGCATTGGGGTCGGACCACCAGTCGTATAGGGGTCGCAGTCGTAGGGACGCGCCGGGGTCAAACCTAAAAATTAAAAATAACGATTCTGCGTTATTACCCATACTCCTTATCCAGCTTTTCTGAGATTTGTTCAACCGCTCTCGTCAATGTCTCATCCTCTGCTAAAACCTTGAATAATTTCCGTATCTGACTGCCGACTGCGGCACCGCTTTTTAAATTCAATACTTCGGCAACCGCTCGTTGATTCATACCTGCAAACTTACATAACATCTGCGCTGC
>JAQIBS010000038.1 GCA_027858965.1 Kiritimatiellia bacterium | reverse complement strand
TAAATAATTATCCGCGCCGGATCTTGGACTACACATCCGCGAAGGATGTATTCGAGGGAGAGTTGAGCGGCTGTCAAGCATAATGAATTTTGTCGCATTTAGAGTTGCAATCCGGCCTCCAGTTGATAATATATGGAGCGCATTATGAGCACCGAGAGCCAAAACGCAGGGGAGTTCTAACATACCGCCTAGCTGATTGAATTGAAAATATAGCAACCCAAACTTCCCGCCTAGACTTCGGTTAATCTCAAGAAACAAACACTTTGATAATAACGTATACATTTATTAATAATTGTTTACGTTTCTTCAGTGCCTTCGCACAGGATTTTTTCCGCGATTTCATTTTGACAAATCATACTCGTTTTTCATAGTTATCACCTTTTATATATTCGGGATTCGTTTATGCTAGCTTTTCTGGCAGAAACAATTCGCGTGCTAGCACATCATCCTTAGGGCGCACATCAGTTCCGTTGAACACTCCGCTGATTTAATGTGGAGTAACGTAATGCAAGCATCCTGCCGTGTCAGGGCGTAGCCCAGAGGGCGAAGACTGGCTTGCCTGATTAGCCAAATTCCAAGCTGGAAGCTTGGTTTACGTTGACAAAACACCTGTATTAATCAATTGTTCAACTTCATGAAAAAACAGAACGTTATTGCATTCATATTAACGGGGCATGGTGTATAATCTTTGAATGGCATAAATGGAGAAAAAATGAATAAGTTTATAATCACAACTCTCATACTAAGTGTTTTTCTAACTCTGACTTCTGTCGCATCCGAAATTAAACGTCAGGATCTGACCAGTAACCGGATTACACTGCATGGCTGGGCAGAGGAGTTCAATGAACGCCAGATTAAAGGACTGACAGGCCATCCCGGAGAAAGTGGTTTTCCATACAACACAGATATGTGGATTGGATACATGGACAAAAATGACCGCGAGCTATCACAGTTCGGCGCAGCCTGGTGGCCCTACGAACAGACCGCCTATTATCTGGATGGGGCCCTGCGTGTCGGCTACATGGCTAAATCCAAACCACTGCTGAATCGTGTCAGAGCTAACATCAGATATGTTCTCAACCACGCCTATGAAAATGGACAGTTACACGCCGGGAACACAGATCCAGATTCATGGCCGATGGTCGTATTTATGCGGCTCTTAATCCAGGAGTATCGAATCACCGGCGACGCAAAGCTGCTGGATGCCATGGAGAAACACTACCACGCAGTCTATCAAAACGAAAAGACCTCGTATGCAGCCGAGCAGGAAACCGATCGTGCAGACCTACATGTGGAGATCCTCTGCGAGTTATTTAAGATTACAGGGAATTCATGGTTTTTGAAAAAAGCGGAGAGCATCTATAAAGGGATAAAAACAAATGGGCATGCCGTCACCTTTCATGAATTTCTTAAATTACCGGCTATTCTCTATTCCTGTACCGGCAAAGCTCGCTACAGGGAGGATTTTGAGAAAGGTTTTACACTTATCCATGAGACACACGAACTGGCTGACGGGCTATCCAGCGGAACAGAGGCGCTAGCAGGCAAAGGTCCTGATAAAGCTCATGAACTCTGCAATGTCATTGATTTCAACTGGGCCTGTGGCTGGGCATTGATCGCGACCGGTGATGCCCACTACGCAGACAAGATGGAGAAGGTTCTTTACAATGCCGGTTTCAGTTCCATCACCAGCGACTTCAAAGCGCATCAGTACTACGGAGGCCCCAACATACCGGCCAGTCATAATACATCCAGCCATTACAACGACAAAGATAGCTGGGGCTGTTTTGCACAAGGCCGTATGACTTACCGTCCCGGCCACGATACAGAGTGCTGTTCGGGCAATATGCACCGTATGTTCCCCACGTTTCTTAATCGTATGTGTCTTATAGAGAAGGATGCAGTCAGCATCGTCTTCTACCTGCCGAGTACGATCGAAATCCCGGTCAGAGGAGAGCAACTCAAAATCACACAGACCACCCTGTACCCCTTTGAGCATGAGATTAGCATCGCCATCGAAGCAGCGCCGAAAAAAGCGATTGCCCTCAGACTCCGCATCCCCGCCTGGGTCAAAGGATATAAGATCACGGTCAATGGTGAGCTGACACAAAGCGGCATTGCCGGTGGTATCTTTGCAGAGTTAAAACAGGTATTTAAAAGCAATGATAAAATTCAGCTCAGTTTTGAAGCAGAGCCTGTAATTGATGACCGAGGACGCGGATTGGCCGTCAACTACGGCCCGCTGGTTTTCTCGCTTCCCGTGGTTGCCGCCACCCGGAAACTGACAATCAGCCATCCCGCAGGCAAGGCCAGCCCAGCCTTCCCTGCCTACCAGCTCTTTCCCTCAACGAATACGTCATGGGCTGTTGCCTTGCCGGCAGAGCTGAATGCAGGACAGATTAAAGTCCAGAGATCCCCAAAAAATGACTACCCGTGGAATCCAGGAAAATCTCCGGTAAAGCTAACCGTTCCAGGCCGGGCTGTTACAAACTGGAAACTCCAGAATGGCCGCTATGCACCTGACTTTCCCGATCATATTGAAACAGAATCAGCTGAGAAAACCTTCCTCCTTGAGCCAATGGGCAGCACCCTCCTACGTATCACGGAATTCCCGAAATTCACACGATAAAGATATAAAAATCCACACTTATACTCAGCGGCATGCTTTGTTAGTGACGACGCTGTGCACCATTCAGGAGGGGCGCAGCACTCAAATCAAGCGTTAAGCTGAAAAGCTACTGATTCATGGCCTTACATCTTAGTCCTAACAGAGCTGCGTTATGCTGATTGTTGCCGATTGATTAAGATTTCTTCGGGAGTATTTGGATGTTGATAAAGGGTCCCCTAAAGTGTAACCGTTCCAAGTTTATAATTGTTTACAATTCCCCGGCGCTCTTCACCCAACAACCTATTGTCCAAAGCCTAAAGCCTGAAGCCTCTACGTGCCAACGGGACGCTAGTATCACCTTTTATATAAGCGGGATTCATTTATGGCAGCTTTTCTGGCAGAAATAATTCGCTCTACAAAACATCCTTAATCCAACTTGACACTCCCCCACCTTCTAGGTATTATGCGAATAGTATTGTGGTTGTTGCCTGATATTGATATCAAACAAATTTGTCTGTTTCCACATCCAATATTAGGGTATCAAGTAAAATCACATGTTAATCATATGTTAGGCAAGGTGAAATCGACAGGAGGCAATCATGGTCGCAAAGAAGAAGGTCGCAAAGAAGAGGGTCGCAAAGACAGCAGTCGCAAAGACAGCAGTCGCAAAGAAGAGGGCCGCAAAGACAGCAGTCGTAAAGACAGCAGTCGCAAAGACAGCAGTCGCAAAGAAGAGGGCCGCCGTGCGCCCAGCACAACCCAAGGTAGTTCCCGCAAAACCCAAGAGCACTAGAAAAACAAAAAAGAAGCAGTACGTCGGATCCTGCTTCATCTTGATGCCGTTCAAGGAACCCTTCGAGATGTATTACAATGTAATCATCCGTCCCGCTGTCTCTGCGGCCAATCTCGATCCTCTGCGAGGAGACAGCTTGTTCACCCCAACGCCCATCATGGGTGACGTGTGGAACATGATTCAGGAAGCTAAGGTACTCGTGGCTGAGTTGACCTATAAGAATGCAAATGTATTCTACGAACTCGGGCTTGCCCATGCATTGGGGAAGCCCGTCATCCTGATCTCAGAAACGATGGAAGACGTCCCCTTTGATCTTCAGCAGCTCCGCGTCATTCTGTACGATAAAGATGATCCGACGTGGGGGAACAAACTGAAGAGTGCGATCACGACGGCCTTGGAGGAGACTCTTGCGAGCTCCGTTGAGGCCGTGCCGGCGATGTTTCGCAAAAGAGTTAAGAGCCAGGCCCCCGAGGACAGTGACATGTCACTTCGGCTCCTCCAGTTGGAGCGACGGATCGCATCACTCGGCCCTGAGGATGCTGTCCGGAAACGACGATTTGAGCGTGGTTTGGACTGGGAGCGAGTCACGCGGTACATAGCCCAACTTCCTCCACATCCAGAAAAGCCGAAGTTTTCTCGACGTGAACATGCCGTTGCATGGGCCTTGAACATGCTTCACCATGGGGCGACCGTAGCAGATGTTCGGACGGGACTGCGCGAACAGGTGGGAGAACGCGAGGCAGACACCATCATGAAGCACGCCGCTGATGAATCAGCAAATGCCTAACAAGAGCGTCGAGAGCTACACAATGGGCCGCGCATGCGGCCCATTGTGAGGCTCACGCTAATCGTTGAGGAACGCACCGGGGTCAAACCTAAAAATTAAAAATAACGGGAACGCACCGGGGTCAAACCTAAAAATTAAAAATAAGCGATTCTGCGTTATTATTCATACTCCTTATCCAGCTTTTCTGAGATTTGTTCAACCGCTCTCGTCAATGTCTCATCCTCGGCTAAAACCTTGAATAATTTCCGTATCTGACTGCCGACTGCGGCACCGCTTTTTAAATTCAATACTTCGGCAACCGCTCGTTGATTCATACCTGCAAACTTACATAACATCTGCGCTGC